>JBFGWM010000024.1:0-19815 GCA_041588495.1 Pseudomonadales bacterium
CGGTTTGACCAGCCAGCCCGTGGCTCCCGCGGCCTTGCCTTCCCCCTTCTTGTTCACCCCGGATTCCGTGGTGAGCACGAGAATCGGGGTAAACCGGTAATCGGAAAGTCCGCGCAACTCCTTGACCAGTGTAATTCCGTCCATGTTGGGCATATTGACATCGGTCAAGATCAGGTCATATTTCGCGCCCTTGGCCTTGCTCAGGCCCTCGACCCCGTCCGTGGCCTCGGTGACTTGGTGCCCCGCCAATTTCAAAGTCATGGTCACCATCTGCCGGATGGATGCTGAATCGTCTACTGCCAGTATGTTTGCCACGGTTTGTGACCTCCCGGTTCAAGCCAGTCGATGAGGAAAGGTCCGCGCCAACCCGGACAGCGAACCCAAGCCTATAAACCTAGTTCAATCTGAAGCCCCAGAGTGCGGGCGGCGTTACTTAACGAGGCGGACGGTTTGTGCCACGCAATAGCCTGTTGTCGCGCCGCCAGGGCCGCCTGCACGGCCTGCAGGACCTGCAGGCTTGCCGTGTCCGCAGACTCCACCGCGGAGCCGTCGAGACAAGGGGCTTCCGGACTCTCCAAAAGGGTGATCAGTTGCGCCTTGAGCGCCTCGGCACCCGAGATGTCGAGGACCGCCGGCAGGACCAGCGTGGAGGACTCAGAACTGCAACTGTTGGTGGACATATGCGGGCTCCCACATCCTGCGACCTGCCGGTTCAATCACTGGCACAGGGGCTAACCTATCGGTCAGTAGAATTTATAATATAGCGGGTTTTTTAGAAAAAAGGGAACTGCTCAAAAATGGGACCCCTCCCGGGCGCCCCACGCTTGGATTAATCCATGATTCTCCACTACATTTCAGGAAACCTCCGGCGGAACCGGTATGGTTCCGAACCCGGAAAACCCGGAGCTTTGGTCAATGCAGCAGTTCTTGCGCGCCACGATCGTCCCCCTGACCCTCACTCTGGCGGCGTTGGGGGCCGTCGTGCTGCTCACCGGAAACCTGCCCGCCGCGGCACTGGTGTTGATCGCACTGGTGGCCTGGTGCGTTGCCTTCCACAGTTCCGCAGCACGCGCAGGATCCGAGGGGAATACGGGCGAGTTGCTGCGCAGTCTCGAGGCCGAGTGTGCCCGGCTCGCGGCCGGCGTCCGTTCAGTCTCCGACCAGACGCTGGAACAGATCCAGGAAGATTCAGCCCATATCCGGGAGGTTTCGCGGGATAGCGTCCAACGCCTTGCGGCCAGTTTCCAGGGCCTCAGGGAAAAATCATCCGACCAGGACGCGGCGATGGCCCGGGTGGTGAACATCATCACCGGCAAGGGCGTCGACAAGGAGAACGCGTTCACGGTCAAGCTGTTCGCCAACCAGATCGAGCTGTCGTTCCAGGGCTTCGTCAACATCCTCACTGAAATGAGCGAGAAGAGCCAGAGCGCGGTACAGAAGATCCAGGAGATGGTCACCCAGCTGGACCGCATGTTTGGCCTGCTGGGAGACATCCGCGGCATTGCGGACCAGACCAACCTGCTCGCCCTCAACGCCGCCATCGAGGCTGCACGGGCGGGAGACGCGGGCCGCGGGTTCGCGGTCGTCGCCCAGGAAGTGCGCCAGCTGTCGGTCAATTCCAATGACCTCAACGACCAGATCATCGAGAGCGCGGAAAAGGCGAAGACCACGATCCAGGATGTGCAGGGGATCATGGACGAAATCTCCTCGCTCGACATGCAGTCGGTGATTTCGTCGAAGGAAAACGTCTACCGGATGATGGAACAACTCGAAGAGATCAACCAGCAGATCGCCGGCAGCATGAAGGGTCTGAAGGATCTCTCCGACGATATCCAGAACGAGGTGAACCTCGCGGTGATGGGGCTCCAGTTCGAAGACATCATCAGCCAGACCTCCCATCAGCTGGACGCGAAACTGACTCACGTTCGCAACGCGGCGCATACCCTCCAGATGCTGCAAAATGCCGGCGAGGACGTCCTCTCCGTGTTCAACGAGGTGAACAGCAACCTGGAGGTGATCGCGGCGGAATGCGTCCGTTCAGCGAACACGGTGCACCCGGGCGACAAGGACGCCGAGGGTGCCGTGGAGATGTTCTGACGCGGCCGTGGCCCGCGCCGCAGGTCAGGCCGCCGGAACCGCCAGCGCCCGCGCCGACACGATAATCCCGTTATTGTCCGCGTAAACGAATTCACCCGGCCGGAAGGTCACGCCGCCGAAAGTCACCGGCACGTTGAGCTCGCCGATTCCTTTCTTGATGCTTTTCCGCGGGTGGGTGGCCAGGGCCTGCACGCCCAGGGGCGTTTCCGCGATGATGTCGATGTCGCGGATGCAGCCGTAGACAATAATCCCCGCCCAGCCGTTGCCGGCCGCTTTCTCCGCGAGCATGTCGCCGAGCAGCGCGCAGCGCAGGGAACCGCCACCGTCGACCACCATCACCTTGCCGGTTCCCGGTTCGTCGACCTGCTGCTTGACCACCGAGTTGTCCTCAAAGCATTTCACGGTGACGATCTCACCGCCGAAGGACTCGCGTCCGCCGAGGTTGGAAAACATGGGCTCCACGACTTCGACGTCGGGGTACTCGTCGCACAGGTCCGGGGTGACGTATTGCGGTTCGCTCACGCTCGATGCTCCGTTGGACTGGATCAGCGGCCGATTATCCCAGAAGGCGGGCCGCGGCCAAAGGGGGAGGATCAGGATCCGATGTCTTCGATCTCGCCGGAGAGAATCACCCGCATGCCAGGCTCCGGATCCTGGGCGACCCGGACCATGGCGCGCGCGACCGTGGCCCCCTCGATCAGCGCGTAATCGCGGAGCGGGCCGACGAAGGCGAAACGCAGGGCACGCGCGGCACAGATGCCGATGCGTTCCGCGGGACGGCTCTCGGCGCGGTCGCCGGCAAGCAGCGACGGACGGAACACGGCGACGCTGGGCAGACCGAGTGCCGCCAGGTCCTGCTCCATCAGCCCCTTGACCCGGTTGTAGAAAATCTTCGAATGGGGGTCCGCGCCCATCGCCGAAACCACCAGGAACTGCTTCAGGCCACCCCCCTGCAGGACCCTTGCGGCGTCGACCGGCATCCCCCGGTCCACGCGCGCGAACGCCTCCTGTGAACCCGCCTTGCGGATCGTGGTGCCCAGGCAGCAGAACGCGTCATCGGCGGCAATGCCGGCGAGCAGTGATTCCAGGTCACCGAGATCGCCAACCACGGACTCCAGGCGGGGGTCGGAGTGATCCAGCGGCCTGCGGCCCACCGCCAGCACACGCCCGTAACGACCGCAGGACAAGAGTTCGTCCACGCAGTGGGAACCGACCAGGCCGGTGGCGCCAAGGATCACGGCTGTCTTCGATGTCATCAGAGGGAATTCCTATTGCCAGTCAAACCGGGAAATTTTGTGCTCTCCGGTGGACACGATGCCGCCCCGCCTGCACGGAACAACCCGTATAAAGCACCCGCTTGTTAGAGGTCCACGCCCAGATCGCCCCCGTCGTACACGGGTTCATAGCGAACGAGGCTGCCACAAGTCCCGCCGAAATTCACGTTGCGGCCGGTGGCCAGGGAAAATTCGAAGCCGTGGCTGGCGCAGCGGATCACATCGCCCTCGATGGTCGCCGTGTGCAGTGGGTGACCCTGGTGCGGGCAGGTGTTTTCCAGCAGGTAGACCCTGCCCTCCTGCTGGACCAGCAGTACCACGCGGCCGCCGATGCGGAAACCGCGCCGGTAACCGTCATGGAGATTGACCAGTTTCTCGAGGCGATGAAAGGCCATGCCGCCGGAAGCGTCGGGGGCGGGTCGATGCAGCCCGCAACCGCCCCGCCGCGGGCACTCAGTTCTCGGCCAGGAAGGTCCAGGTCTCCAGTACCGAGTCGGGGTTCAGGGACACGCTGTCGATCCCCTCGTCCATCAGCCACTTGGCGAAGTCCGGATGATCCGAGGGCCCCTGTCCGCAGATACCGACGTACTTGTTGGCCTTGCGGCAGGCCTGGATGGCGCTGTGCAGCAGGGACTTCACGGCCGGGTTCCGCTCATCGAACAGGTGGGCGATGATGCCCGAGTCACGGTCCAGCCCCAAAGCGAGCTGGGTCAGGTCATTGGAGCCGATGGAGAAGCCGTCGAAATGCTCGAGGAACTCCTCGGCCAGCAGCGCATTGGCCGGCAGTTCACACATCATGATGATGCGCAGACCGTCCTCACCCCGCTTCAGGCCGTTCTCGGCGAGCAGTTCGATCACCTGGCTCGCCTCGCCGACGGTGCGCACGAAGGGCACCATGATCTCGACGTTGTTCAGGCCCATCACGTTGCGCACGTTCTTCACCGCGCGGCATTCGAGCTCGAAGCAGTCGCGGAACGAATCGGAAATGTAACGCGAGGCGCCGCGGAACCCGAGCATCGGATTCTGCTCGGTAGGCTCGTAGATGGAGCCGCCGATCAGGTTGGCGTATTCGTTCGACTTGAAGTCGGACAGGCGCACGATCACCCGCTTGGGGCTGAACGCGGCGGCGATGGTGGCAATCCCCTCCTCCATGCGCTCGACGTAGTATTCCACCGGGCCCGGGTAACCGCTGATCTTTTTCGCCACGCTGCGACGCACGTCACGTGGCAGCGAGTCATAGTTCAGCAGGGCCTTGGGG
The DNA here is from genome assembly GCA_041588495.1 of Pseudomonadales bacterium. Taxonomy (GTDB): domain Bacteria; phylum Pseudomonadota; class Gammaproteobacteria; order Pseudomonadales; family JBFGWM01; genus JBFGWM01. The sequence goes on from JBFGWM010000024.1 coordinate 4,630, forward strand.
TGGACGCCGATCATGCGGTTGATGATGAACTCGAGGCGCGCCAGGCCGACGCCCTCGTTGGGGAGGGCCTGGAAGTCGAATGCGCGGTCGGGGTTGCCGACGTTCATCATGATCTTGAACGGCAGCTTGGGCATGGATTCCAGGCTGTTGCGGTGCACGTCGAATTCCAGCATGCCCTCGTAGACATTGCCGACGTCGCCCTCCGCGCAGGAAACCGTGACGGTCTGTCCCTCCTCGAGGAGTTCGGTCGCATCGCCGGTCCCCACCACCGCGGGAATCCCCAGCTCGCGGGCGATGATCGCCGCGTGGCAGGTGCGCCCGCCGCGATTGGTGACGATGGCGGAGGCCTTCTTCATGATCGGTTCCCAGTCGGGGTCGGTCATGTCGGTGACCAGCACGTCGCCCTCGTTGACGCGGTCCATCTCGCTGATGTTGAGGATCAGCTTGACCGGCCCGCGGCCGATTTTCTGGCCGATGGAGCGGCCCTCGACCAGCACCTTGCCGCTTTCCTTCAGCAGGTAGCGCTCCATGATGCTGCTCTCGGCGCGGCTCTTCACCGTTTCCGGGCGCGCCTGGAGAATGTACAGGCCGCCGTCGTCAGCGTCCTTGCCCCACTCGATGTCCATGGGCCGCTGGTAATGCTTCTCGATGGTCATCGCCTGGCGGGCCAGTTCCTGGACCTCGTCGTCGCTGAGAGAAAACTGGCCACGGGCCTCGGCATCGACATCGACGTTGGTCACCGAGCGGCCCGTTTCGCCGCCCTTCGCGTACACCATCTTGAGCGCCTTGCTGCCCAGGTTACGGCGCAGGATCGCCGGCCGCCCGGCCTCGAGGGTGGGCTTGTGGACGTAGAATTCGTCCGGGTTCACGCTGCCCTGTACAACGTTCTCTCCCAGACCGTAGGAAGACGTGATGAACACCACGTCCTGGAAACCGGACTCGGTATCCAGGGTGAACATCACCCCGGCGCTGGCACCCTCGCTGCGCACCATGCGCTGGATGCCGGCGGACAGGGCCACCTGGGCATGGTCGAAGCCCTGGTGCACCCGGTAGGAGATGGCGCGATCGTTGAACAACGACGCGAACACGTGGCGGATCGCCTCCAGCACGTTGTCGATGCCACGGATGTTGAGAAAGGTTTCCTGCTGGCCCGCGAAGGATGCGTCGGGCAGGTCCTCGGCAGTGGCGGAGGAGCGTACCGCCACCGGGAGTTCGGCGTCGCCGTCGGAAATTTTATCGAAAGCCGCGCGCACGTCGGTCTCGAACTGGGGCGGGAACGGCGTATCGAGCACCCACTGGCGGATCTCGCCGCCGGTCTTGGCCAGTGCATTCACGTCATCGACGTCCAGGGCATCCAGGGCGGACTTGATGCGACCGGCGAGATCGTCCTGCTGCAGGAACTCGCGGTAGGCCTCCGCAGTGGTTGCGAATCCACCCGGAACCGAAACGCCGGCCGAATGCAGATTGCTGATCATCTCGCCGAGAGAGGCGTTCTTGCCCCCCACGCGCTCGACGTCGTTCATGCCCAGGTTTTCGAACCAGATGACGTTGCTGCTCAAGGCGGTATTCCCCCTGCTGCTGGCAGAATGGCTTGCAATCCGCAAAAATTGCCCGAATCTTAATGCATACCGGGTGCCACAGGAACCCGGGGGTGCGCACCGACGACCCCGGCGCGCTGTGCCGGGACGGCCCGGGAACATACCCTGTACCACACCTAAATATAGGCGAACCGGCATGAATCGCACGGCATTCTTTATTTCCGACGGCACCGGCATCACCGCTGAAACCCTCGGGCACAGCCTCCTGATCCAGTTCGAAAACATCCGTTTCGACCAGGTCACGCTGCCCTACATCGACACCGAGGACAAGGCCCGCGACGCCGTGGCCCGGGTCAATCGCGCCTTCGAACAGGACGGTGCCAAGCCGATCATTTTCGACACCATCGTCGACCGCAAGATCCGCGCGATCATCTCCGAATGCAACGGATTCATGATTGATATTTTCTCGACGTTCCTGGAACCGATGGAACGCGAACTGAACGATCATTCATCGTATTCGGTCGGCAAGTCGCACTCGATCGCCGGCGACCAGAACTACCAGCGCCGCATCGAGGCCGTGCACTTCGCCCTCGACAACGACGACGGCGCGCGCACGCGCAACTATGACCAGGCGGACATCATCCTGGTCGGCGTGTCGCGTTGCGGCAAGACCCCCTCCTGCCTCTACCTGGCCCTGCAGTTCGGCATCCGCGCGGCGAACTACCCGATCACCGAGGACGACATGGAGGACATGCAGCTGCCCAAGGTGCTGCGTCCCTACAAGCAGAAACTGTTCGGCCTGACCATCGACCCGGAACGCCTGTCGGCGATTCGCCAGGAGCGCCGCGCCAACAGCCGCTACGCGTCCCAGCACCAGTGCCAGATGGAGGTCGAAGCGGTGGAATCGATGTTCCGCAGCCAGGGCATCCCGTTTCTCAACACCACGCACTCCTCGGTGGAGGAGATCGCCACCAAGGTGTTGCAGACGGCCGGCTTGCAGCGCCACCTGTTCTAGGCCCCCTCGGCGTTCACGGAATGCTTCGCAACATCCCATGGCGGAGGCTCAGATCACCAGCAGGTCCATGAACTCGTTGACCGGGGTTGCCTCGAGGCGCTCCTGGTCCGTGCACAGCGCGTGGATCCGCTGCGCCTGGCCGGGGGGAAAGCGGGTGGCCAGGTTGTCGCGGAACTTGCGCTCGAGGAGCGGAATGCCCTCTTCCCGGCGGCGCCGGTGACCCACCGGGTACTCGACCTCCACCCGCTCGGTGCTGCTGCCGTCGCTGAAGAAGACCTGTACCGCGTTGGCGATGGAGCGTTTGTCGGGCTCGTGGTATTCCCGCGAATAGCGTTCGTCCTCGCGCACCTGCATCCGGTCGCGCAGGGCATCGATACGCGAGTCTGCCGCCACGTCGTCCTCGTAGTGCTCCGCGCGCAGTTCGCCGAAGATCAGTCCGACGGCGGTCATGTACTGCAGGCAGTGATCGCGGTCCGCCGGGTTGTGGAGTTTGCCCGTCTTGCTGATGATGCGGATCGCCGACTCGTGGGTGGTGAGTTCAATGCGCTCGATCTCGTCGAGGCGCCCGGCGACCTGCGGATGCAGGGTGACGGCCGCCTCGACCGCGGTCTGGGCGTGGAACTCCGCCGGGAACGAGATCTTGAACAGCACGTTTTCCATCACGTAGGCCCCGTACGGACGCTGGAAACGGAACGGCTGGCCGCCAAAGGAGACATCGTAAAATCCCCATTTCGGCGCCGACAGCGCGCCCGGATATCCCATCTCCCCCCGCATCACCGCCCAGGCCAGCCGTACTCCGCGACTGGTGGCGTCACCCGCCGCCCAGGATTTCCGCGAGCCGGCATTGGGCGCCTGGCGATAGGTACGCAGGCTCTGGCCGTCCACCCAGGCATGGGACAGGGCATCGATGACCTGCTCGCGGGTCCCGCCCATCATCCGCGTCGCCACCGCCGTTGAGGCAACCTTGACCAGCACCACGTGATCCAGGCCGACGCGATTGAAACTGTTCTCCAGCGCCAGGCAGCCCTGGATCTCGTGGGCCTTGATCATTGCAGTGAGCACGTCGAGCATCACCAGGGGCTGTCGTCCCGCCGCGACCGCGCGCCGGCTGAGCCAGTCCGCCGTGGCCAGGATGGCGCCCAGGTTGTCCGACGGATGCCCCCATTCGGCCGCGAGCCAGGTGTCGTTGAAGTCCAGCCAGCGGATGGTGCAGCCGATGTCGAAGGCCGCCTTGACCGGGTCGAGTTCGAAAGAGGTGCCGGGGACCCGCGCGCCGTGAGGCGTCTGCTGCCCGGGACTGAAGGGTCCGAGGTGCTTGGTGCACTCCGGGAAACGCAGGGCCAGCAGGCCGCAGCCGATGGTGTCCATCAGGCAGTTGCGCGCGGTGTCGTAGGCCTCGGCGCTGTCGATCACGAAGTCCGTGACGTATTCCGCGATAGCCACCAGTTCCGGGTCGGGCCCGGGACGGACATTGCTGGCAACGGTGCTGCTCATGAATCCGGAACCGCGTTTCGGACTGCTCCAGATTCAGGTTAGACGCGAAGCGCGGGGCCCGCGACCGGGCCCCGGCGCCACGTCGCGGGTCAGCGCTGGTCGAGGGGCACGAAGTCCCGTTCGGCCGGACCGATGTAGTCCGCGGAGGGTCGGATCAGGCGGTTGTTGGCACGCTGCTCCATGATGTGTGCGGCCCAGCCGGTGATCCGCGACATCACGAAGATCGGCGTGAACAGCGGGGTCGGGATGCCCGCGAGGTGGTAGGCCGAGGCGCTGTAGAAATCGAGGTTGGGGAACAGTTTCTTCTCGTCCCACATGATCTTCTCGATCACCTCCGAGACCTCGAACAGGGTCATGTTGCCGGTTTCCTCGGACAGCTTGCGGGACCACTCCTTGATGACCACGTTGCGCGGGTCGCACTCGGAATACACGCGGTGCCCGAAGCCCATGATCTTGGCCTTCTCCGCCAGCATCCGGCGCAGCCCGGCATCCGCCTCCTCCGCCGAGGAGAACTGCTCGATCAGTTCCATGGCCGCCTCGTTGGCGCCGCCGTGCAGTGGTCCGCGCAGGGTGCCGATGGCGGAGGTCACGCCCGAGTAGAAGTCGGAAAGCGTCGCCACGGTGACCCGCGCCGCGAAGGTGGAGGCATTGAACTCGTGCTCTGCGTAGAGCACCAGGGACACGTCCATCATCCGCGTGTGCAGTTCCGAAGGCGCCTCCTGGTGCAGGAGGGTGAGGAAATGGTCCGCGCAACGGTCGGCGTCCGTGTTGCAATCGATGCGCTTGCCGTCACGGGTAAATGTCCACCAGTACACCAGCATCGCCGGGAACGCCGCGACCAGCCGATCAGTGATGCGGTACTGGTCGTTATCGGGCCCCTCGGGCTCGAGGTTGCCGAGAAAGGAGCAGGCGGTGCGCATGACGTCCATGGGGTGGGTGGCGGCCGGGATCCGCTCCAGGACTTCCTTCAGGGGCTTCGGCAGGTCACGCATGCCGCGCAGGCGGGACTTGTATTCGGCCAGCGTCGCGGCGTTGGGCAGTTCGCCGTAAACCAGCAGGAAAGCCACTTCCTCGAAGCTGCAGTGCTCGGCGAGGTCATAGATGCTGTAGCCGCGGTAGTTGAGGCCCTTGCCTTCCTTGCCGACGGTCGCGATCGAGGTCTCGCCGGCGGTGACCCCGGCCAGACCGCCGCTCTTGGCTGCGTCGCTCATGCGTCTTTCTCCTTGAAGAGTTCGTCGAGTTTCTGTTCGTACTCGTGGTAGCCCAGGCAGTCATACAGGTCCATGCGGGTCTGCATGGAATCGAGCAGCCCCTCCTGCGTGCCTTCCCGGCGCAATGTCTCGTATACCGAAATGGCGGCCTTGCTCATGGCGCGGAATGCGCTCAGCGGATACAGGGCCATGCGGATGCCCGCGCCACCCAGTTCCGCGGTGGTGTAGTACGGCGTGCGGCCGAACTCGGTGATGTTGGCGAGCACCGGCACCCCGACCGCGTCGACCACCTTGCGGTACATCTCGAGGTCGGTCATGGCCTCCGCGAAGATCATGTCGGCGCCAGCCTCGACACAGCGCACGCAGCGTTCGATGGCGGCGTCCAGGCCGTCCACGGCCAGCGCGTCGGTACGCGCCATGATCACGAAGGCGGGGTCCGTGCGCGCGTCAACGGCCGCGGTGATGCGGTCGACCATTTCGTCCATCGACACGATGGCCTTGTTGGGACGGTGGCCGCAGCGTTTCTGCAGGACCTGGTCCTCGATGTGCACCGCGGCCGCACCGGCGCGGATCATCTCGCGGATGGTGCGGGCGATGTTGAAGGCGCCGCCCCAGCCGGTATCGATGTCCACCAGCAACGGAAGTTCCGTCGCGGCGGTGATCCTGCGCACGTCCTCGAGCACGTTGTCGAGGCTGGTCATGCCAAGATCGGGCAGTCCGTAGGAGGCATTGGCCACCCCGGCGCCGGAAAGATAGATCGCGCGGTACCCGGCTCGCTCGGCCAGCATGGCGCAGTAGGCGTTGACGGCGCCAACGATCTGCAGCGGGTTTTCTGCGTCCAGGGCGGCCCTGAAACGGGCGCCCGGGGAATCCGTGGATGTCATCTGGATACCGGTTTCCTGGCAATGTTGTTCGGGTCACGGCGGCGCCGCGGCGGGAAAGTACTGTAACCAACCGGCCCGCGCCTGTACAGGGTGGAACCCCGCCTGTTCAGGTGGCGGCGGCGTCCATGATCGCCGCGATGCGGTCCGGTTTCTGGAACGGCAGGGCGTGATCGGCCCCGGGGATGACGTGGCAGTTCCAATCCTCGCGGCAGCTGGCGAGATAGGCGTGAAAGGCCAGCAGGCGGGGGTTCGAACGTTCACCGGCAAAACACTCGACCCGCGCCTGGGCGTCGATCAGGGCGGCGCGGTCCACCTGGTGCACCGCGCGGGTCACGCAGTCGAGGGCATTGGCAAAACCCAGGGGGCGGTTGGCGAGGCGTTCGACGGTCGCCGACTCGCTGCGCGGCGCGCGGGTCCGCCGCGGCGAGACGAGGTCCAGGAAAGCGCGGATGGCGTCGCGCACGGCCTCCGGCGACACGCCGGGCTGGCGCAGGATGCGCACGATTTCCGAATAATGCTCGCGCAGCGCGGTGAGTTCGTGGATCGACTCGCGATCAAGCAACGCGGGTTCGAGCAGAAACGTGCGGCCGACCCGCTCTCCGAGTTCCTGGCGCAGGAGCATCGCGATCATGCCGCCAAAGGAATACCCGGCGAGATCGAACCGGTCCCAGCCCTGGGCGTGCAGCACCGCACCGAGGTCCCCGAGCACCTCCTCGTGGGTGAACGGCGGGTCGTCGTCCAGGGGATGCCGGGTCCGGCCGGTTCCGCGCAGGTCGGGCACCAGGATTTCCGCCCACCCCGAAAGGCGACGCATGATGAGGCCCCAGGTCAGGTCGCCACCCACGCCGGAGCCGTGCAACATGAGCAGGCGCGCAGCCCCCGCTTTCCCGGTTCGGTAAAGACGATAATGCACGCGCTGGTCCGGGGCCTGGACCTCGAAGGTGAACAACTGCGGACGGGCGATGCCTGGCTCACTCACGACGCGGGGATGCCACGATGCAGCCGGCGGAACTCAGGAAATCCAGGCGGCGTGGGCCGCGCCTTCATCATCGGGGACGGCGGCAACCGCCTGGGCATCGAGGCCTGCGAGTACGCCGCCCAGGCCGTAGTACCAACCGGGGAGGTCCTCGCTGTGCCAGTTGAGGGGAAACTCACCGCCGTTCGCGGCCATCGGGTGGGTCGCGCTGCCGTTGTCCGGGTCGAGCCACGCCCGCAGGTCATTGGCAGCGTCTTCCTCAAGTACATCGCGAACGTTCAACACGCTGTATTCCGCGATCCCCGGGACTTCGGATGACGCCAGCGCGGAATCGTCGAAATCCAGGGCCAGGCTCTCGCCCGCCGACACCTGGCGCCGACTGCCGTCCAGGAGAGTGATCTCGACACTGCCCTCGCCGGGAATCCGCACGATGTCGCCATTGCGGAGTTCGTCGCCGACATGAAGAAAACGGGTCAGGCCCTCCGGGCCATCGACCACGGCAATGCCCATCAGGATCGACACGATCCCGATCGTCGAGTTGTTGATGATCTGTTGCTGTACGCGAGCCGACATGCCTCACCCGTAATCGGGTTCGTATCCAGCGATACCGGTGCGCAGCCAGGCGTGGTCGCCATTCCAGGGCCCGCTTTCCGGATCCCCTGAATTCCACCATATCGAAGATTCCCCGGGTGCGGAAGCATCGCCTCCGCGCACGGTGACCCGGGTCCGGGCGCCATCCTGGTCGAGGGTCAACACGCCGGACAGGTTCTCCTCGGTGACCGATTCCAGGACCGTGGCCAGGGACAGCACCTCCTCGTGGGCCATGTCCGCGGCGGACTCGGCCACGGACTGGAGTGCGGCCTGGGCGAGCGATTCCGCGGATTCCTCGTCAAACAGCACGCGGTCGACCGGGGCCAGTCCGCGCAGGCCGCCGGGAATCTCGGCCGCGAGACGCCCGAGAACCGTGGCTTCACCGCCGCGGAGGGCTGCCAGCAGTGGCTCGAAGAACTCGCTCAACCCGTTCTCATCTTTGAACAGGAGATCCACCGGTGACTCGGGACCGAGCATTCCACGCACCTTGTGCGCGGCCGCCTCCAGCATCTCGATTGCGCCGTCGCCATCCTCCCCCTGCTCCACGCGGGACAGGGTACGGGTCAGTTCCAGGGCTTCCTGCAGCACGCCGAGCAGTTCGCCGGCGGTGATGTCCCCGGCGAAAGGGTCCGGCGCCGCGGCCGAACTCAGGACGGCGAGGTCCGGCGCCGCCACCGGGGCGGTCTGCCAGTCGGCAAGGAGTTCTGAGACCAGGCCGGGCGCACGGCCATCGGCAAGGAACAGGGATTCGCGGGCCGCGTGGGAGTCGAGATTGCCGGCCTCGATACCACCGTGAACCGGCAGGGCCAAGCTGGCTTCCGCATGGGTCTCTCCAGGCCCCGCGCCGGCGATCCAGCGCTGTTCCGGTCCGACACTTTGCAGCGCGTGACCGGGTCCGGTTCCCGCCATTGCCAGCAACACCGCGCCGGCCGGGCCGGTCACCACAGCTTCACCCGGGTAGACGGGCTCTCCCTCCGACAGGGCACGACCGCCCCCACCCGGGGCAACCGCTTGCGCGGCCCCGGCGAGGGAAACGACTGTAGCTGCAATTTCGGTCATCGTTGCGCCAGCCAACGTCCAGATTCATCGCGAACCCGTCGCCAGGACAGGTGTTCGCGCCACGCTGACCAATGTAGACGAGGAAGACAACGGAAACGCCTAACTAAAGTTGGGTTTTCCCGTCCAAGCCCCGGTCAGGCGCTTTCCTCAGGTCGCCCTCGCGATATCAAGATTTTGTTTCTGAAGGAGTTTTTCAATAATCTCCTGGTCACTGAGGCGTTTCCCGTCGTCGTCGTGGGTCAGGTCGACCTTTTCCAGAACGATCTTGTGATCCGCGATGAAGGTGTCGGCCTTGCCGTCGCCCGAGCGGTCCTCCTCGTGACCGATGAGCATTTCCGTGTGCTCACCCTGGGTGCGGAAGCGCAGGTAGCGCCCCAGGGTCTCCGCGGAGGTGTCCGGGCCGGCATCCAGGCCCTCGTTCAGCAGCAGGGCATGGATCTCGATCACGTCACCCTCGTGGCTGGAATCCGCCACCTGGAAGTCGTGGATCACGTCGGTGGATGCGGTCGCATCCAGGTGGTACACGGCGTGATCGTGAGCGGGTCCACCCCAGAAATGGTTGATCCCGCCCTTGTTGGTTTCCAGCATGTTGTCCAGCTCGATATTGAGTTGCGCATCGCGCACCTCGGCCTCGCGGCGCGACGCCTCGACCTCAGCCAGTTCGCCGGGATCAAGGGGCAACGGCACGACCTCGTGCTCTTCGTCCTCCTCCTCCTCGGCCTCGGCAGCGGCTTTAGCCTCCGCCTCCGCGCGTTCGCGGGCCTCCTCCTCGGCTAGACGGGCGGCCTCTTCCTCGGCCTTACGCTCACGTTCGGCCTTGCGCGCCTCGGCGGCTTCCCGTTCGGCACGCAGCCGCTCCTCTTCCTCGAGGCGTTCGGCTTCGGCCTCCTCCAGCGCACGTGCCGCTGCCTCACCGGCAAGCCGCTCGCGCTCTGCTTCCGCTTCCCGCTCGGCTTCTGCCTCCGCTTCTGCCTCCGCTTCCGCCTGGGCGGCCGCCTCGGCAGCCTCGCGTTCCTTCTCTTCCGCCGCAAGGCGCTCTTCCTCGGCAGCCCGGGCAGCCTCTTCCTCTTCTTGCCGGACCTTCTCCGCCGCCTTGCGCTCTTCCTCGGCAATCCGTTCCGCCTCGGCCTCCGCCGCCAGGCGCGCCTCTTCCTCCGCCTTGCGCGCGGCTTCCTCTTCCTCGGCCTTCCGGGCCGCGGCCTGCTCCGCCTCGCGCTGCAGTTCGGCCGCAGCATCTTTCAGCGCCGTACGCACTTCCTTGGCTTTCAGCGCGTCCCCTTCGGGTTGCAACTGGGAAATGACGCCGGTCATGAAATCGGTACGCACAACGTCCTCGGGCAGCCGCTCGTTGACATCCTTGTGCGCGGTCAGCACACCGGCCAGTGTGGCGGACACCGACTGCCGGCCCTGGCCGGCACCCGAGTCACGCAGGCTGCGACACACCAGGGACAGTATTTCGCGGGCCGGGTTGCTACCGGGTTCGATGTCGGCGCGGGTACCGGCCTCGCGCCAGCCGGAAACTGCTCCGGCAACCACCTCGGGGAGGTCGGACGCGGCCAGGATGCCGGCCTTCTGCAGATCGAGCGCATCGGCGATCACCGGTTCGGTGCGCTCCGGCCGTGCCTGCCCGGGAACCTCGGCCAGCATGTCGATCATCTCGCCCACGATCGACAGGTCGCTGCCCAGGCTGCCCGCCCCATCGAGTTGGCGGATCACCTGCTCGGCGATCGCGGCGACCTTCTTGCGCGCCGGACCGTCGCTGGCTGCCGCGAACCGCTCGAACAGGCATTCATACAGGGGCCCGTCGCTGCGTCCCACCTTGTCCATCACCGCCAGGGCCGAGCCGGTCGCCGCGGCGACGCCTTCAGCTTCAAGGTCGGCGGCCGTATCCGACATCGCCGCGGTGAGAGCCATGACCAGCACGGCTTCTCCCGCGTCCGGCCCGCGTACTTCCCGGACCGCGGGAATCACGCTGTCCGCGTGATGTAGCGCGGTAAGGAAATTCTCGATGTTGCCGGTCGCCTGCACGGCCTGCACAACGGCGCGACCGACGACCGCGGCCGCGGCCGCCGTATCGCCGGCCGCATGGCGGGCCGCCGCGAACTCGACGAATTCACGGGTCTGGGCATCACTCAGGCCGCAGGGCAGTGCGTCGGACTCGAGAACGATGCGGGTCACCGCGCCGGCGGCGTCCGCATCCGGCAGCCCGTTCTCCGATGCCGGCAGTACCTGCAACACGTTACGCGTGATGCGCCGCAGCGAATCCAGGTGCACCTCCGCGGAATGTCCGGCGGTGGCCGGCAGCAGACTCGCAAGCATCTCCTCCACGGCTTCCGGACCGGAAACCTGGCGTCCGTCGGATTGCGCGTGATCGAGGACGGTGCGCAGCACCGCCTGCAGGGTCGCCGAGGTGGGCAACTGCTCCCGGGACAGTCGCGACAGCGCGCCCTTGAGCATCTGCTGCATGACGTCCGGGTGGTTCAGACGGCGATCAGCCGCCCGCAGGCCGCTGAGTACGCCCTGCAGCGCCTTGGTGATTGCCCCGGAATCCAGTTGTGCGCCCTCCGGCACCTCACCGAGAACACCGCGTACCACGCTTTGCAGGATTTGCGGCGGCGGCAGGGCATCCGCCAGGGGCAGGCCCTTCAATACGGCTTTCACCACGTGCTGGAACACTTCGGGTTGCGGGGTTCCATGGCGTGCGAGCCCGCCGCCCAGCACACCCTGGATGAGGTGTTGCAGGATCACCGGTTCCGGCAACCGGTCCGCGCCCAGGCGCAGGCCGCCGATCACGCCGTTGACCACGTTGCGGATGCACTCGTGGCTCGCCTTCGGAGAAAGCCCGCCATGCAGCATGCCCTGGACCAGGGTCTGCACCAGCGCGGGATCCTCCGCAGCCGGGGTGTCGCCTCCCATACCGGTCAGGGTCCCGGCCAGGGAATCGGAGATCACGGAGGGCACCGGCAACGGCATGAAGCCGTCCACCAGGTTCAGGCCGGCGGCCTGGACGCCCTGCACGGCCGCCTCCAGCCATGCGCCCTGGGGAGTCGTCCCCTGTTCCGCCGCCCAGCCCCGCAGCACGCCCTGCAGACCGGCCGCGATGGCGTCCTCGCGAACCACGCCCAGCCCGGTCAACGGGAGGCTGTCGCCGAGGATGCCGGTCACCACGCTGCGCAGCAGTTGCGGGCCGTATGCATCCTTGGGAATCGGCGGGAGACCCGCCAGAACCCCGCCCAGGGCCTGGGCGATGATGTCCGGATCGGGCAGTCCGTCCTTGCCCACCGGGATACCGTTGCCCAGGGTTCCGCGAACCAGGTTCTCGACCACGCCCGGTTGCGGCAGGGGGTTCTTGCCGACCACCCGCAAGCCGCTGGCCGGCAGACCGCTGGTAAAGCCCTCGATGGCCGCGGCAATGTGTTCCGTTTTCGGCAGTCCGTTGTCCTGCCTTTGCAGTCCGGAGCCGAGAACCGCGCCGGCAACGGTGCGCAGGAGACGCCCCTGTGGCAGGCGTTCGGATCCGGTGGGCAGGCCGCCCAGCACCCCGGCAAATGCCGTGGCGATGGCCCGCGAATTGGGCAGGCCGTCGGCGAGTACCGGCAGGCCGCCACCGAGCACGCCGAGAATCCCGCCGCGCAGCATCGGCGCCGGGGGCCAGCCCGCGGCATCCTTCGGCAGGCCCCGGATCACGCCCTTGAGCGCCGGGGAGATCGCCTCCCGCGCAGGCACACCGAGGCTGGAAACCGGCAGCCCGCCGGCAAGAATCCCGGCCACGGCCGCGGGCAGCGCGTCCTCGGTCCGGTCACCGAATTCGGGGTCGGTCAGCAGCGCTTCCAGCACGCCGCGCGTGGCCAGTTCGACCGGTTCCGCGACCGGCACGCCATCGGTGTTCAGCGGCAGGCCGCCCGCAAGCACCCCGCGCACGGCGGCGGTCAGCAGTGCGTCGTTGATTTCGCCGCGGCCCACGCCACGCAAACCGCGCAGGATTCCTTCCAGGGCCGGGCGCACGGTCTCGCTGCCGAACAGGCCATTGGCGTCGACCGGCAGACGGCTCCCCAACAGGCCCTGGATCAATGCCTGCAGCACGTCAGGTTCGGGAAGACCATCCATCGGCAACGCGAGAATGATCGCGCCACTGGCCGACTCCAGGGCATCCACGTCGGGGAGTCCCCCTGCCGCGGGCCCGAGGCCACCGGCGAAGATTCCACGCACCACCGGCTCCATCACGGCCGGTTCCGGTATCAGGCCCTCCTCCGCCGCGACGCCGGTCAGCACCGCGCGAACGACATCGGTCAGCACCGCACCCGCGGGGAGCGCGTCGTGTCCCGGACCGCCGAGACCGCCGGCAAGCACACCCCTGACCAGGTACTCGCGCATCTCCTCGGCCTGCTTGGCGTCACCACGACTCCAGGCAACCAGGGGCAGCACGCCTTCGACCACCGTGCGGACCGTCTCTGGCGGAACGCCCTGCTCGCTGTCGGGACGCAGCCCGCCGCCGAGGACACCGCGAACGAGGTATTCCTGCCGCGGGGCATCCAGTAGCACGCCGGCGCGACCGGAAAAACCTTCGGTGGCCCCTGCGACGACGCCGAAAATCGCGTCGGAGGCCGGCACCCAGTCGGCGCCGATGGGGTCACAGGCGCCGAGGACCCCGGCAACCACGTGGGACACCACCTGCTCGTCGACCGCGGCCAGGTTGGTATTGGCCAGTCCGGCCACCACACCCTGCACCGCCGCGCTGACGGCCTGCTGGCCGGGCAGCCCGGGTTCGCCCGGTTGCAGTCCGCCACCGAGCGCGCCACGCACCAGGATCTCGAGAACTTCCGCGCGGGGCGCCTGGCGCTCCTCGGCCGGCAGGCCCGCGACCAGCCCCTGCAGGGCCGATTTCAGCGCCGGCACCGCGGGCGCACCGGATTCCCCGGCAGCGAGGCCACCATGCAAGGTACCGCGCACCGCCGCTTCGAGTTCTTCATCACGCGGGAGGCCCCGCGCCACGGCGTCCAGACCGGCGATCACGCCCTGGAACGCGAGTTCGATGGCCTCCGGCCCGGGCATGCCGGTCTCGGTGACCTCGAGGCCCCCACCCAGGACACCGGAGACCGCGGCCTCGAGCAACTCGATGTCCGCTGGAGCCTGGGGCAGTGAATCAATGACCCCGGCCATCACCGGGGAGATGGTCTCGGCGCCGAACAGGCCGTTGCCATCGACCGGGATCGAGCCGCCGAGTACCGCCGCGGTGACCCGTTCCACGATCGACGGGTCAGCGTCCGATCCGGACGGCAACGCATCAAGCACACCGCGCAATGCCGTGTGCACGGTAGGCGTCTGGAAGATGCCGCCCTTGCCACGCGGCATTGCGCCACCAAAGACACCACGGACCACGGCCGGCAGGAGTTCCCGCTCGGGCACGCCATCCTTGCCGCAGGCACCGTCGGGCAGGCCGGCGAGCACCGCGCGCAGCGCGTTGGCGCTGATCTGGGGCTCGGGCACCTGGTGGACGCCGCGCGGGAGGTTGCCGAGCACACCCATGATGGCATGGGTCAGGGTCGCCGGTTCCGGCAGGCCCCGGTCGTCCGCGGGGAGCGCAGCCAGTGCGCCGCGCAGGGCCGCGGTCACCGCACCCGCCGCCAGGCGGCCGGATGCGTCGGGTTGCAGGCCACCACCCAACAGGCCCTGGGTGACTGCGATCAGCAGGGGCGCGGGTGGTACCGAGCCCTCGGCGACGCCCAGCCCGCCCATGACCTCGGTGAGCATGACCTCGGCGCCTTCCGACCCCGGAGCGCCACCGACGTCGATGCCGCCTCGCAGCATCCCGGTGACAACCGCCTGCGCGGCGAGGGGATGCATGCGGGCGCCGTCACCGTCAGCCAGTACACTGGTGGCGGCTTCCATGAAAATGCGTACCGCCTTGCCATCCGGCGACCCGGCGGCGTCGGCCAGGGGCGCGCCGAGCACGCCCTGGGTCACGGTGCGGATGTCCAGGGGACGCGGTTCGCCGCGTACCGCATCGGGGAGTGCCTTGAACACGCCGCCGAGCACGGCCTCGATCTTGTCGACCTGGAAGTGCTGCGGGTGGTGGCGCAGGCCGTCACTGAGCATGCCTTCCAGGGCAGCCTGGAGAACCCGGGCACCGGGCAGTTCACCGCCGTCAGGACGCAGCGCGAGGCAGAATCCCGCGGTGGCCGACTGCACCGCCTCGGATGACGGCGCATTGCGCTGGTCCAGCATCCCACCGCGCAGGATGCCCTTGACCGCGGTGCGCAGGCCGGTATCCGCGAGGACGCCGTCGGCGTCCAGCGAGTAGATACGTTCCGCGACCAGCGCGTCGCTCGCGCCGCGCAGGGCGACGGAGATGGATGCAGCGTTCGGAACCCCGGTGTTCGCATCCACGATCAGGGCATCGCGGAGCACCGCCTGCACC
>JBFGWM010000025.1:0-19082 GCA_041588495.1 Pseudomonadales bacterium
GCAGATCGGCGAGGCATTGCAGCAGGCGATCCACCTGTTCCCCGGTATGCGCCGCCGACAGGGTGATGCGCAAACGGGACGTCCCCCGAGGCACCGTCGGCGGGCGCATGGCGGTGACCAGGATGCCGGCATTCCAGAGATGGTCGCTGGCGGCCAGGGCGGCCTCCGGTGTTCCCAGGACCAGGGACTGGATTGGGGTTTCCGAGGCGCCCAGTGGAAGATCCAGGCCGGCGGCACCCTGGCGGAAGCGCCGGATCATTCCCTGCAGGTGGGTGCGACGCCAGCGTTCCCGCTGGCAGATCTCCAGGCCGGCAAGGGCTGCCGCCGCGACTGCGGGCGGTGGCGCCGTGGTGTAGATGTAACTGCGGGCGGATTGCACGAGGGTTTCCACCAGTGCCCGTGAACCGGTGACGAAGGCCCCGGCCGCGCCGAATGCCTTGCCCAGCGTTCCGACCAGGATCTCCGGCGCGTCCATCGCCACGCCCAGGTGGCTCAGCGTGCCCCGCCCCGCCTCGCCGATACAGCCGAAACCGTGGGCATCGTCGATCATCAGCCAGGCGCGGTGACGCCGGCAGGTCGCCAGCAGTTCCGGGACGGGCGCGAGGTCGCCATCCATGCTGAACACGCCATCGCTGATCACCAGGCGCCGGCCCGCGGGCAGGCCGCTGAGTCGCTGGTCGAGGTGTTCCGGGCTGGCGTGGCGGTAGCGCTGGAAGCGGGCGCCGCAGTTGCGGCCGGCGTCGATCAGCGAGGCGTGGTTCAGGCGGTCCTCGAAAACCTGGTCACCCTCGTCGAGCAGTGCGCCGATCACGCCGAGGTTGGCCAGGTAGCCGCTCGAGAACAGCAGGCAGGCCTCGCGTCCGGTGAATGCGGCGAGCGCTTCTTCCAGTTCCCGGTGCAGACGGTGATGCCCGCAGACCAGTGCCGAGGCACCGCTGCCCACGCCGTGTGCGGCTGCTGCATCCTGCATGGCTCGGACCAAGTCGGGGTGCGCGGCAAGGCCGAGGTAATCATTGCTGCAGAAGCCGAGGACGCGCCGGCCGTCCACGCGAATCTCCGGCCCCTGGGCGCTTTCCAGGACCCGCCGCGTGCGGTACAGGTTATCGCGCTGCCGCGCCGCGAGCGCGTTTTGCAGGTCCCAGTTGCGGCTCATGCCACATGACCTAGCCGGCCGCGGGCCGGGTGGCATCGTAATACAAGGGCGACTCCACCATTTCAGGCGCGCCGGGTGGCGCAGTCTCCCGCGACTCGGGGCGGATGCCCAGTCGCTCGAACAGGCGGCGGTCAGCCTCCTCCCCGGGGTTGGGTGTGGTCAGCAGTTTCTCCCCGTAGAAAATGGAATTGGCGCCGGCCAGGAAACACAGCGACTGCACCTCGTCGCTCATGGATTCGCGTCCCGCGGAAAGTCGCACGTGGGAGGCCGGCATCAGAATGCGGGCGATGGCGATGGTGCGCACGAACTCGAAGGGGTCGAGGGGGCCGGCGTCCTCGAGTGGCGTGCCCGGAACCCGCACCAGCATGTTCACCGGCACGCTTTCCGGGTGTTCGGGCAGGTTGGCCAGGGTTGCCAGCAACGCGGCCCGGTCGCGGCGCGCCTCGCCCATCCCCAGGATACCGCCACAACAGACCTTCATCCCGGCGCGACGTACATTGTCCAGGGTGTCGAGGCGATCCTGGTAGGTGCGCGTGGAGATAATGTGCTCGTAGAACTCCGCGGAGGTGTCGAGGTTGTGGTTGTAGTAGTCGAGACCCGCCGCGGCCAGTTCACGCGCCTGGCTGTCGCTGAGCATGCCCAGGGTCATGCAGGTTTCCAGTCCGAGGTCCTTGACCTCGCGAACGATGCCGGCGAGTTCCGGGATGTCGCGGTCGTGGGGCGAGCGCCAGGCCGCGCCCATGCAGAAGCGCGTGGCGCCACTGGCGGCGGCCTGCCTGGCGCGCTCCAGGATGCGCTCCCGCTCCATCAGTTTTTCTCGTTCCAGTCCCGTGTTGTAATGCGCGCTCTGCGGGCAGTATTTGCAATCTTCCGGGCAGGACCCGGTCTTGATCGAAAGCAGGGTGCTGACCTGCACCTCGTTGGGATCGAAATGCCGCCGGTGCACGGTCTGGGCACGGTACATGAGGTCGCTGAACGGAAGTTCGAAGAGTTCCAGCACTTCCTCCAGGCGCCAGTTGTGTCTGGGTGCGGTTGAAAGATCGCGTTCCACGGGCAGGTCCTTATTCGTTCAGTCCCGAACCGGGTGTCCCGGCCGGCGGGAGTTGGCTCCCGGGGTTGAATCCTGGCTGGAAAGCATAGGTTTTCGGGATCGCTTGTCAACTGGCGCTCCGAGTAATGGTAAACAATAGACTAAAAAATGCACTACAGGCATTCTTGCCCCCGAGCTGCCTGCTGTGCGGCGCACGCGCCGTGCGGGAGTACAACCTCTGTCGCGGCTGCCTGGCCGATCTGCCGCGGGTGAATGCGCCGTGCTCCCGTTGCGGCGGCGCGACGGACGGACGGGCCTGCGCGGCCTGCATCAATGCGACCTATCCTTTCGCGACCTGTATCGCACCCTTGCAGTACGCCTGGCCCGCCGATCACCTGGTCACCTGCCTCAAGTACGGGGAGCAGCTTGCTGCTGCGAAGACCCTCGGACGCGTACTGGGCGACGCCGCTGCCCTTCGCGAGCGGCCCGACCTGGTCCTGCCGCTGCCCCTGCACTTCGCCAGGGAGCGCCGTCGCGGCTTCAACCAGGCCGCTGAGATTGCCAGGGTCGCCGCCGCGGTCACGGGCCTTCCGCTGCGACGGGGTCTGCTTGCCCGGAGGCGCGCCACGGCCGAGCAGGCCGGCCTCGGCCGCCGCGCCCGCTTGCGCAACGTGCGCGGCAGTTTCCGGGCCGCACCCGCCTGCAGCGGGCTCCATGTGGCAGTGGTTGATGACGTCATGACCACCGGCGCGACCATGGCGGCGGCCAGCGAGGCGTTGCTGGCCGCGGGCGCGACGCGGGTCGATGCCTGGTGCGTCACCCGCGCGCTGGACGGGGGGGCGGGCCCATGAGGGCGATGTGTCTTGCGCTGGCCCTGTTTGCCTCGCCGACCCCGCTGGCATGGGCCGGTGAGCCACCCCTGCGGGTTGCCGTTGCGGCCAACTTCCGGGAAACCCTGGTGCGGGTGGCGGACCTCTACCGGGCCGCGGGCGGCACGTCCCTCGAGTTCAGTTCCGCTGCGTCGGGGATCCTGTATCACCAGGTGCGCAGGGGGGCGCCGTTTGACGTGTTCCTGTCCGCCGATCTTGAGCGACCCCGACAACTGGAAACGGACGGCCTGGCCGTGGCCGGTTCCCGGTTTACCTACGCGCGCGGAATCCTGGTCCTCTGGGCCCCGCGCCTGGAACGTGTTCCGCGTACTGACGACTTGCTGGACCGACGCAACCGGATCGGCATCGCCAATCCCTCGAGCGCGCCCTACGGGCAGGCAGCGCGGGAAGTGCTGAACGGCCTCGGTGTTACCGTCCAGCCGCCGTCGCGACTGGTGCGCGGCAACAGCGTCGCACAGGTGGTGCAAATGGCCGCGACGGGTCATGTCGACCTCGCCTTCATTGGCGCCGCGCAGGTCCCCGACCGCGCGGTGGCCCTGCGCGCCGAGTTCCTGTGGTGGGTGCCGGATGACCTTTATCGGCCCATCGACCAGCAAGCCGTGCAACTGGCCGCGGCACACCGGCCGGAGCAGGCGCGGCTTTTCCTGGAATTCCTGCGCGGCCCGGTCGCGCGGCGCCTGATCCGCGACTCCGGCTACCTCGTGCCTGACGCGGCGGAGGCGGACTGAACCATGTTGCACCGGGACGACTGGACTGCTCTGCTGCTGACCTTCGAACTTGCCGCGGTGACCACGCTGTGCCTGCTGCTGGTCGGCCTGCCCCTGGCCTGGAAACTGGCCCGCAGTCGCGGCGTGCGCAAGGTTGTGGTCGAAGTGCTGGTGGCCACGCCCCTCGTTCTGCCGCCCACCGTGCTGGGTTTCTACCTGTTACTGGCGTTCTCGCCCCTGCATCCGCCGGGAAGCTGGCTGCATGACGCCCTGGGTGTGTCACTCGCATTCAGCTTCGAGGGCCTGGTTGTCGCCTCCTGCATTTATTCCCTCCCCTTTGTTGTGCAACCCCTGCAGAACGCCTTCGAGCAACTCGGCAGGGAATTGCCCGAGGCTGCCGCGACCCTCGGCCACGGGCCATTGGCGGTGTTCTTTCGCATGGTACTTCCCAATTGCCGGGCGGGACTGGTCACGGCGACCTGTCTCGGTTTTGCGCACACCGTCGGCGAGTTTGGCCTGGTACTGATGATCGGCGGCAACATCTCCGGTGAAACCCGGGTCGCCTCGGTGGCTCTCTATGATCACGCGGAATCGCTGGACCTGTCCCGGGCCCACGGGCTGGCGCTGACCCTGCTGGTGCTGTCGGTGGCGTTTCTCGCGGTCGTGTACGGGCTTCGCCATCGCGGGCGGCGACAGGACGGGCCGGCATGAAGTCGCTGCTGGCAGAGGTCCGGCTCGCGCGGCCCGTCGCGGAAGGGGGGTTCGCGCTCGACCTGGCCCTGGAAACGGGCGGCCATGCGGTCACCGCGGTGCTCGGCGAATCCGGTGCCGGCAAGACCACGCTGTTGCGATGTATCGCGGGGCTGGAGGCCGGGATGCAGGGCCGCATCGAGTTCGGTGGGCAAACGTGGTGGGATTCCGGCGCGGGTGTGCGAGTGCCCTGCCACCGCCGCCGTATCGGCTACGTGTTCGAGCGGGGGCGTCTTTTCCCGCACCTCGATGTTGCCGGCAACCTGGGCATGGCGGGACGTGGGCGCGGCGCCCCGGAGCCGGCGTATCGGGAGCGGATTCTTGAAGGGCTGGCGATCGGACCCCTGTTACGGCGCGCTGTCGACGAGTTGTCCGCGGGAGAACGTCAGCGCGTCGCGATCGCGCGCGCATTGCTGAGTGGTGCCGAACTCATCCTCATGGACGAACCGATTTCCGCCCTCGATCACGTCGCCCGGGACTCGGTCATGAGTTGCCTGGAATCGATGCGCGATGATCTGCGCGTGCCGGTGCTTTACGTGAGCCACTCGGTCGAGGAGGTTGCGCGTCTCGCCGACTGCGTGATCGTGCTTGACCGCGGTCGTGTGGCGGAGCGCGGCAGCGCGATCGAGGTGTTCGCTGACCCGGGCTCGTTCGTTTCCCGGTCGGACAATCCCGGGGCAATTGTCGAATGCGTCATCGCCGGTCACGATGAAGTCCACGGCCTGACGCGCCTGAGCCTCGCACAAGGCGGCGGGGAAACGCAGCTCTGGGTGGAGAAGCTGGACGCAAACGAGGGTCAGCGCGTGCGCCTGCGCATTCATGCCCGCGACGTCAGTATCGCCCTGCGCAAGCCGGAGGCGACGAGCATCCTGAACGTGTTTGGTGCAACTGTTGAAAACATCCGCGAGTGCGGAGCGGCGTCGCGGCTGGTGACGATGCGTGCCGGGGGCCAGGCGTTGCTGGCGCGCATCACCCGCCGGTCGGTGGCGGAGCTGGAATTACGCCCGGGCGTTGCCGTGTATGCCCAGGTGAAGAGCGTATCCCTCAACCTCGGACTGGGTTCGGGGGCCGAGGACTGAACGGGACGGGGCGATTGCCCTATTCGAGTGAGAGTCCGCTCGTATCGACCTTTACGGCCTCTTTCTTTTCGCGTTCGGTGTCGTCGACCAGGTTGCCG
The DNA here is from genome assembly GCA_041588495.1 of Pseudomonadales bacterium. Lineage (GTDB taxonomy): Bacteria > Pseudomonadota > Gammaproteobacteria > Pseudomonadales > JBFGWM01 > JBFGWM01. The sequence goes on from JBFGWM010000025.1 coordinate 5,708, forward strand.
TCGCCCTCGGCAATACTCAGGCTGCTGGTGTCCACCTGCACGGTCTTTTTCTTTTCGCGCTCCTCGTCCTGGACCAGGTTGCCGGCATTTTCCGCAACGCTGAGTCCGCTGACGTCGACCTCGAGCGGCGCGGCGTGCTCCACCTCGCTTTCATCGACGAGATTCCCGCCCTGCTCGTTGACGCTGAACGCGCTCACATCGACATCGAGCTCCTCGACGTGCTCGATTTCCGATTCGTCGACCAGGTTGCCGCCCCCGGCGGCGACCGTGATGCCGCTGACATCCACTTCCACCGGTGGCGCGTGTTCGATCTCGCTCTCGTCGACCAGGTTGCCCGCCTGGGGCGCGAGGGAGATGCCACCCGCCCCGGCGGGTTCGGCTGCCGGAGGTGCGGTGGCGGCAGCCGGGGCGGATGGTGGCGCCGGAGCCGGTTTTTTCGCCGCCGCGGTTTCCATGGGACGCGGCCGCGCCGGCGCGCCGCTTTCCATCGGGCGCGGACGCTTCGGAGCGGCGGCCTCGAGCACCAGTTCCTTGCCGCTGGCCATGTCGATGATGCTGGTGACGGCGCCGGCCTTCTTGAGCACCTGGTAGTACTTCTTGGCCTGGGCTTCATCGAGCTTGTTCTTGATCACCACGCGATTGCCGCTGAACAGCGAGGCGACCTTGTCTTCACTGGTCTTGAACAGCTTGGCGAGGCTCTTCTGGACGTCCGCCTGCTTGAAGCCGGCGACGAGTTTTCCGCTGAATGCGATTTCGTAGAGCCCGGACGACATGAGCAAAACCCTTTGAAAATAGTGACCTATAATTCATCAGTATAGGGTTGCGAAAGACCAATCTCCAATGTGCCACGAGTATCCCCGGGGAGCACCAAAGAGCGTCCTGCGCGGCTCATGCGGCTGTGCGCGGGCGGCCGCCGGGCCGGTCCCGCCTTTCCGCCCGGGGGCCCCGGGCGGGGTCCGCCCCGGCCGGACCGGAAAATGACGGTATCTTCAGAGGACCTGGTCGCCATGGTCGACAGGATGCCGACGTTTTCGCAGAACGTGGTGCGCATTCTCGACCTCACCTCTGACATCAATACGGCACCCAAGGACCTGGTTCGACTGGTGGAGCACGACCCCGTGCTCACCATCAAGGTCCTGAAACTGGTGAATTCGGCCTACTTCGGGCTGAGTAAGAAGGTCACCTCGATCAAGCAGGGGGTGGTCTACATCGGGATCAACACGATCAAGAACCTTGCGGTCAGTATCGCCGCCATCGGTGCGTTGCCGCGCACCAATGAGGCCGGTTTCGACATGGATGATTTCTGGTATCACTCCCTGTTCACCGCCACCGTGGCCAAGCTGATCGCCCAGGAGCGGGGCTTTCCGAAGACCGAGATCACCACGTTTTTCATTGCCGGCCTCCTGCACGACATCGGCCAGATCGTGTTTGCCCAGTTCATTCCGGAAACCTACCGCAAGGTACTGCACACGGCCGCCAAGAAGGGCGTCACCATCGACCGGGTCGAGCGCTCGGCTTTCGGTATGGATCATGCCGAGGTGGGTGGTATCCTCGCAGAGAAATGGCAGTTGCCGGCCGACCTGGTGCGTTGCATCCGCTATCATCATGCGTTCGAGGAAATCGAGGATCCCGGCGCGCTCGAAATGAGCGTGTTCGTCGCCAATCAGGTCGCCAAGCAGCAGGTCGAGGAGGCGAACCGGGTTTCGGCAATCGAGCCGTTTCCGTCCGCGGTCAGCGAATGGCTGCAGATGCCGCTGGAGGATGTCGCGGGCTCACTGCCCGAGCTGGCAACGGAGATTGAGAATGCGCGCACTTTCGTGCAGGTGTGAGGCGGAGAGGCGGTCATGAGGATTCGCATGCGCGGTTGTCGTGGATCGACACCGGTGCCTGGCACGGACACGGTGCGGTATGGCGGCAACACCACCTGTATCGAGGTGACCACCAACGCCGGGGAGAAGCTGTTATTCGATGCCGGGACCGGCATTCGCAAGGCCGGCCTGGACCTGATGCAGAATGCGCCGGTCGCGGTTTCGATTTTCGTGTCCCATACCCACTGGGACCATATCCAGGGGCTGCCCTTCTTTGTGCCCCTGTTCGTCCCCGGCAGCAAGGTGGATTTCTACGGGGGTACCGACCCGGTCTACCGGAAGAACCTGCGCGAGATACTCGCCCAGCAGATGCAGTACTGCTATTTCCCGGTGCGCGAGAACGAGCTGAAGGCAGACATCACCTATACCACCCTTGCCGAGGGCGAGACGGTGCGGGTCGGTAGCGCCGAGATCACCACCATCGTGCTCAATCATCCGGTCCTCAACTATGGCTATCGCGTGACCGCGGATGGGGGCACGTTCCTGTTCACCGGGGATTACGAGCCGCCGATCAATATCTATTCCCCGGACGACGAGGAGTATGAGGACTACCAGGAGATGATCGACGCCCGCCGCGAAAACGTGGTGTCCTTCGTCAAGGGGATCGACGCGCTGATCTGTGATGCGCAGTACACGGTGGAGGAATATCCGGAAAAAGTCGGCTGGGGGCACGGCACCTTCGACAGCTGCCTGGAACTCGCCGACCGGGCCGGGGTCGGTCGTCTGTATCTCACCCACCATGACCCCATGCGCACCGATGACCAGCTGGACGCCATCTATGCCGATATCCTGGCGCGGCGGAAGGGTTTGAGTGACGGACCCGAGGTCATCATGGCCCACGAGGGGCTCGAATTCGAAGTCGGGGCGCCGGCGTCCTAAGCTCAGTGTTCGGTCTGACCCGAGTGCTGAAATCCTGATGAAGCCCGTGTACCGACATTATGGATGGGAGTCCTCCTACTTCACCGTGAAGTCGCGGGCCTGCCTGCGCTACAAGCCGGTGCCGGCCGAGGAGATCGTGCCGGACCGAAATTGCCTGCAGAAATTCATCGTCGGCCGGGTCGGGCGCGTGGTGATGCCGATCCTGGTGACCCCCGACGACCAGACCATCCAGGACACGTCGCTGATCATCGATCACCTGGAAGCGGCTTTTCCCGAGCCGGCGGTGATCCCGGACACGCCCCGCCAGCGCCTCTTTTCCTACATCATGGAGACCTTTTGCGACGAGTGGCTGTTGCTCCCGGCAATGCACTATCGCTGGAACTTCCCGGCCTGGAACCGACGCTACATCCTGCACGAGTTCGGGAGTTCGCTGCTCCCGAAATGGCCGCCATTCGTGCAACGGTTCGCCGGCCGGCAGGTGGCCCGGAAAATGTCGGGCTACCTGCCCCGCCTGGGCATCACCCCGGCGACCGAGGATGCGATCGAGCGCTGGACCATCCGCCTGCTCGACCACCTCGACCAGCATTTCTCGCATTCCGAGTTCCTGCTCGGCAGGCGCCCCTCCCTGGGCGATTTCGCGCTGTTCGGGCCGCTTTACGCCCATCTTTACCGGGATCCCTATCCAGGGCGCCTGGTGCGGGAACGCGAGTCCCTGACCCGCTGGATCCTGCAGATGCAGTGGCCGCAGGCGGGTGCCGGCGGTTTTTATGCCGGGGATCGCGTGCCGGAAACCCTGGATCCGCTACTGGAACTGTACTTCACCGAGGTGTTCCCGGTGTTGCGCGCCACGGCTGAGCGTGTTGCCGACTGGCTGGACGCAAACCCGGAAAATGAGCGCGTCAAAATGGACCTCGGCATGCACGATTTCACGATCGCCGGCGTGGCTGAAAAGCGCACCTGCTTTGCGTATAGTCAGTGGATGCTGCAGCGCCCGCTGGACTGTTACCGGTCCGTCACCGGGGAGGATCGCGTCGCTGTCGATGCCTGGCTGGAGCGGGTCGGCGGCCTGGAAGCCATGGGCTACGCGCCCCGGCGTCGCGTCAAGCTGGAGAAATTTCGCCTTTTCAGGGAGTAGTCGATGGGACTGATGAGCTTCGACGAGTGGCGGCGCAGCGGTCGCACCCTGAGCTACCGGGGCCACGATATTTTTTACCAGGATATCGGTGCCGGTCCCGTGCTCCTCATGTTGCATGGTTACCCGACGGCCTCGTGGGACTGGATTCACCTGGTGGGTCCGCTTTCGCAACGTTACCGCATCGTGGCCCCGGACTTCATCGGCTTCGGGTTCTCCGCCAAGCCGGCCGATTACGATTACAGCATTGTCGACCAGGCGGACCTGGTGGACAGCATTCTCGAACGCCTGGGTGTCGGCGAGGTGCTGATCGTCGCCCACGATTACGGCGATACGGTCGCCCAGGAACTCATCGCCCGCCATGACGAGCGCGCGTCAGCCGGTGGCGCCGGGGTGGTCCTGCGCGGCGTCTGCATGCTGAATGGCGGCCTGTTTCCGGAAACCCACTATCCGCTGATGCTGCCGAAGCTCCTGGCCGGACCGTTCGGGCGCGTGGCCGCGGCGATGGTCAACAGGCGCACGTTTGCCACCAACCTGCGCACCGTGTTCGGCAATGACACCCAGCTCACCGAAGAGGAGATCGACGAATTCTACGAGCTGGTCACCTGCAACGGCGGCAAGCGCGTGGTGCACAAGCTGATTCGTTACATGAAGGAGCGGCGCGACAAGCGGGAGCGCTGGGTCGGCGCCCTGCAGAATACCCGTGTGCCCCTGAAACTGATCAACGGCTCGGCTGACCCGGTTTCCGGCGAGCACATGGTGGAGCACTACCGCATCACCGTGCCCCAGGACGACATCACGGAAATGGCCGAGATCGGCCACTGGCCGCAGGTCGAGGATCCCGAGGGCGTGCTCGAGGCCCTGCAGCCGTTTCTCGATCGCCACTTTCCCGCGGTGCACGGGGCATCGTCCGCCTGACGACGGTTCCCGCGCGCACGCCGGCGGTTCACTCCTCGTTGCGCAGGTTTTCCAGGATCAGCCCGTAGAAGTTCTCCCCGTCATCGGAGCGGAATTGCCAGCCGAGGTGGGTGAGGCAGGCCGGACAGGTGACCACCTGCCAGGAAAAACCCGGAAACCAGGTGAACTCCCGCACCCGGGCGCCGGCGGGGGATACGGCGGCGTTGCGGAAGCAGCCGATCAGGTACTCGATCCCGTGCGGGTTGCTGAAGCGGTGCTGGTGTGCCCCGCGCTGCTCGATGCGGTCGCCTTCCTTGCAGATCGGCTCATTGCAGTTCGCGCAGAAAATCCGCTTGCCGCCGGAGTCGTCGATCGCCTCCTCCTCTTCCAGGAGCAGGTTCACGTCCTCCTCGGTCAGCTTGTCAAAGCAGGACAGCCCGCCGGACGGCGGGGGTGCGCGCGGCGGAACCTGCCGCGGCAACGGTTCAACGGTATTCATCCAGCCACTCCAGGTATTCATCGTGGTCGACCAGGCGGATTCCGCGGGCGATGAGTTCGTGGAACTCCTCCTGGGTCGGATAGCCGAAATAGCGCCGTTCCCTCGCGTCCTGCGCGATGCCTGCCTGGGCGCCGCCGTCCTCCGCCGCGGCCAGGTAATCGAGCAGGAGATCGGCGCCCACCCGGTAGGCCTCGATGATATGCCACAGCGCCGAGCGTTGGCGGTCCACGGGCATGCCGCGCCGGGCGAGGACCGGACCGTGATCGATGCGCGCGTCCTCGATCAGATGCAGGGTCGCACCGAATTCCGGGCATTCCTGCTGCAGGGCGCGAAACGAGGGGTAAACCCCGGCGAAACCGGGCAGCAGGCCGGGGTGGACATTGAGCACGGCGCACCGCGCCAGCCTGATTGCCGGTTCGCGGAAGATATAGTTGTAGCGCACGGAAACCGTGTAATCGGGCGCGAAGTCGGCCAGCCTGTCAAAGGTCTCGCCGCTGTTGATATCCCCGCCATCGAAGACCTCGAGAACCTGTTGCCGGGCGAGTTGTCCGAAGGACAGCATGCGTCGTCCGGGGTCGGCCTTGTACGCGGTGCGGTCGATGGCCGGGAACAGGTGATCGATCACCAGGTCCCGTTCGTAGAAGACAAAATCGGTGGCCTGGGTGGCCGCCCGCTCGGCGTCCGAGACCCGGTCGCAGAGGATTGCGAGGATCTGGTGACCGGCGAGTCCGCTGGCCAGACGGTTCAGCACCCGATTGCCAACCAGGTCCTTCTTGATGCAAATTGCGATCTTCATGCACGTGGCACCTGCACCCCACCAGTTTCAGAATATCACGGGGTGCGACCCGCCTCGGGAAACGTCCGGGAGAAACCTGTCCTCATGGCAGTCGAGATCGAGCGAAAGTTCCTGGTGTGCAGTGATGCGTGGCGTGGGGATCGGACCGGGGTCCGCTACGTGCAGGGCTACCTGTGCAGTGATGCCGAACGTGCGGTGCGGGTGCGTCTGGAGGGCAGTGCGGCGCGGCTGACCGTGAAGAGCGGCGCCCAGGGTATCGTGCGCCAGGAATTCGATTACCCGATCCCCGTGGAAGACGCCCGCGCGATGCTGGACAACCTGTGCTGTGGCCCGCTGGTGGACAAGCGCCGGTACCGCGTGGAGCACGCGGGTCATATCTGGGAGGTCGACGAGTTCGCGGGCGCCAACGCGGGCCTGGTGGTGGCGGAGATCGAACTGGATGATCCGGAGGAAGCCTTCGAACGGCCCTCCTGGGTGGGCCCGGAGGTGACCGATGATCCGCGCTACCTGAACTCCAACCTGTCCCGCCATCCCTACACCGCGTGGGGTGACGCCGGGGGCCCCGCCTGACAGCCGGACCCGGCGCCGCCGCCCCCACTGGTGTCCCCCGGTGGCCGGGTGTACCCTCATCCGGAACCGAGAATTCACAAGTTTTCCCAGGGGGTGCCGGGTGATGCGTGCCGTGTGGCGGGACACCGTGATTGCCGAGAGCGACGCCACCATCGTGGTCGAGAACAATCATTACTTTCCACCGGACTCGGTGAAACGTGAATTCCTGCGCGAGAGCGATCGCCACAGCACCTGCTTCTGGAAGGGCCGGGCGAGCTATTACCACGTGGTTGTGGATGGCGACGAGAATACCGACGCCGCGTGGTATTACCCGGAACCGAAGCAACGAGCCAGAGAGATCAAGGGCTATATTGCGTTCTGGAAAGGCGTCGAGGTGGAGCCCTGAGGGGACCCCGGCAACGCGACGGTAAGCGGGAGACACAGGATCGAGATGAACAAGGGTACGGCATTTGTAACCGGTGGGTCGGGCTTCGTCGGTCGCAACCTGATCCGGACACTGGTGGAACGCGGCGTCCAGGTGCGGGCGCTGGCGCGTTGCAACCGGGCGGCCGGCCGGGTCGAGGCCTGTGGTGCGGAACCGGTGATGGGCGACCTCGGTGATTTCGACACCATGATCCAGGGTATGCGTGGCTGCGACGCGGTTTTTCACGCGGCGGCAATGGTCGCCGAGTGGGGTAATCCGGACGATTTTCACAAGGTCAACGTGCGCGGCACCGAGAACGTGGTGCAGGCGGCGTTCGAGGCCGGTGTCCCGCGCCTCGTGCACGTCGGCACGGAGGCGGTATACGCGGACGGGGAATCCTCCATCGTGCGCGTCAACGAACAAACCGCGAAGCCGCGGCGGCCGTTGCCGCGCTATCCCGCGACCAAGTCCGCGGCCGAGGACATCGTGCTCGAGGCCAGCGATGCCGACCTGCAGTGCATGGTCATCCGGCCGCGCCTGATCTGGGGCCGTGACGACACCAGCCTCCTGCCGCAACTGGTCGAGGCGGTGCGTGCGGGACGCTTCATGTGGATCGACAACGGCGAGGCGCTGACCTCGACCTGCCATGTGGACAACGTCGTGGAGGGCGCCCTGCTGGCGGCGGAAAAGGGCAAGGGTGGCGGCATCTATTTCCTGAGCGACGGTGATCCGCTCGCCATGCGTACCTTTCTCACCGGCCTGCTCGCGACCCAGGGCGTCAAGCCGCCGACGAAGTCGATACCCCGGTGGGCCGCGCGCCGCCTGGCGGCAGCTACCGAGTGGTCCTGGGAGAACCTGAACCTGCGCGGCACCCCGCCCATTACCCGCATGGTGGTGGAATTGTTCGGGCAGGAGGTGACCGTCGATGACACGCGGGCCCGGCAAGAGTTGGGTTACGCAGGGAGGGTCAGTATCGAGGCGGGCCTCGCCGGGGTTGCCCGGGTGACCTGATTTGCCGCCGAACATCGCCCTGCTTGTGATCCGGTAAACCGAACACGGTAATGAAATCATGCCTATGAAGATTCCAGAAGATCTGCAGAATGTCCTGATGCCGGTGGATACGTTCACCAAAGCCCGTCGCGTACGGGTGCCGGGGAAGCGACTCGAGGCCATGCGCAAGGCGGCCCGCGAATTTCGTGCGCAGATGCTGGCCGGGCCGCAGGTGCGCTATTACCGCAGTCTCGGTCTGGTGCGGGTGCCCTATCCCTCGCGCTACGCATTTCTCAACGCCGGGCGTATCGCGTCCCCCTATGTGCATATTTTCAATCGCCTGTTCATCGTGCAGGTCGATACTTCCGACGGACTGAAAACCCTGCTCCTGTCTCCCTCTGACGTGGACCGCAATGGTGAGACCCCGTTCTTCTCGCGTCTCAGCCACTCCTTCGGGAAGCTGGAGAATGTCGGTACCAAATTGATCGCGCCGATCGAGAACACGGTCGAGTCCGCCCTCGCGCGGAGCGGAATCCGTCCCGAGCAGGTCGATTTCATCAGTTACGACCACCTGCACACCCAGGATGTGCGCCGCTGGCTGGGTGGCGATGGCTTCGAACCGTATTTTCCGAATGCCCGTTTGCTGGTGATGCGCGAGGAATGGGAGGCCATGCAGGGGCTGACGCCACCCCAGGCGGAGTGGTATTGCCCGCATGGCGCGCGCGGGGTCGCCAAGGATCGGGTGGTGGTGCTGGACCGCGACGTGATGGTTGGCGACGGGCTGGCACTCGTGCGTACACCGGGACATACCATGGGCAACCATTCCTTTGTCGCGCACACGCCGGACGGGCTGCTGGTCACCAGCGAAAACGGGGTCGGGCCGGACAGCTACGCGCCGCTGCACTCGCGGGTTCCCGGCCTGGCGCGCTACGCCGAAGACACCGGCATGGAGGTCGTCCTCAACGGCAACACGCTCGAGGGCGGCCTCGAGCAGTACATCTCCATGGTGGTCGAGAAGGAGATTGCCGGCCCCTCGCCGCGCAACCCGGATTTTCCGAACATCGCCAGTTCCTCGGAGCTGACCGCGTACTGGCTGTTCCCGGGCTATCGCCCCAGTTTCGGACTCGGCGATGTCGAGTTCGGCAAGCTGCAGGTCGCCTGAGCCGGGAACCCGGGGCCCGTCATCGTGACTGTGGAATGGGATGGGTGGCTGCGGATCTACTCCGAGCCGATGTTCTGGATGTTCCCGGTGGCCACCACCCTGATCGGGACCGGCGCATTCCTGCTCTTCGCGCTGCCCTGGACCCTGCTGGCCTGGCTCGACCCACCCGCGCTGCGCCGGTACAAGATCCAGCAGAAGCCTTTCGAGGTCGGGCGCTATTTCTGGCCCTGCATGGCGCGCATCCTCATCAACACCTGCATCCTGTTTTTGCTGCTGGTCGCCAGTTGGCCGCTGTTGCGCCTGGGCGGGATTCACATGGGCGAACTGCCGTCGTGGCCGGTCATCGTCCTGCAGTTCCTGTTCTTTATCGTGCTGGATGATTTCCTCTATTACTGGATGCACCGGCTGATGCACACGCGCTTCCTGCTGCGTCATGTGCACTCGGTCCATCACCGCCTGCGCAACCCGTTTGCCCTGGCCGGCAATTATTTCAACTGGGCGGAACTGGCGATGACCAGCACGCTGGTCCTGGTGGGTCCCCTGCTGGTCGGCGCCCACCTGTACGTGGTCTGGGCCTGGGTGGTGTTTCGCCAGTACGAAGCGGCGGACGGGCACACGGGCTACAACCTGCCCTGGGATCCGGGACATCTGCTGCCCGTGTATAATGGCGCCGTGTACCACGACTTCCACCATGCCCGCTACCAGGGCAACTATGCCGGGTTCCTGCCCTACCTCGACCGGTTCTGGGGCACCTACGCGAAGGGATACGCCGACTATCTCCGCGTGGCGGGATCCGGCGCGAAGGGCACGGCCGAAGACACCTCCCCGCGAGAATCCTGAACCATGCTCTTCGAAACACATTATCTGATATCCGCCCGATCATGGAGCGGAAGGACAACCTACCGATGAAGAATCCCTACAAGTTGCCGCCCGTCAGGGAAACCGCGGAAGGCAAGACCCGCCGGCTCGGCGTCGAGATCGAGTTTGCCGGCCTGCGGATTGAAAAGATTTCCAGCGTCCTGCAGGACACCGTGGGCGGCAATATCCGGCTGGTGAGCCCCTACGAGCACAAGATTGTCGATACCCCGTACGGGGATTTCGTGATTGAACTGGACTATAACTTCCTGCTTGCCCTCGGGCGCAAGGAGGACCAGATCGACCTTCCCGAGTCGCTCTCCGATTTCAAGGACTTCTCCGAGGACCTGCTCTCCGCGGTGGCCCGCTTCTTCGTGCCGTTCGAGGTGGTGACACCGCCACTGCCCATCGACGACATCGCCTGGCTGGACGAACTGGGGGCCAAGTTGCAGGCAGCGGGCGCGCTGGGAACCCGCAGTTCATTGCTGTACGGTTTCGGGCTGCACCTGAACATGGAACTGCCGGCTCTGGACGTCGAAACCGTGCTGCGCTATTTCCGCGCGTTCCTGGTTTCCTACGCCTGGCTGAAGGAAATGGACGAGACCGATCTCACCCGGCAGATCGCACCGCACATCCAGCCTTTTTCGAAGGACTATGTGCGCAAGGTGCTGTCCAGCGCCTATGCACCGGACATGGACCAGTTCATCGACGATTACCTGGAGGACAACCCCAGCCGCAATCGTGCGCTGGACATGCTGCCGTTGCTCTCGCACATCGATCGCCAGCGGGTTCTCAAGGTGGTCAAGGACGAACTGGTCAACCCGAGGCCGACCTTCCATTATCGCCTCCCGAACTGCGAGATCGACGATCCGAAGTGGAGCGTCTCGGACTCGTGGAACCACTGGGTCCAGGTGGAGGAACTTGCCGAGGACCGGGCGCGTCTCGACGAAAGTCGTGAAGCCTACCTCAAGTACCTCAAGAACCCGGTAGCGGGTCTGTTCGGAGACTGGGCGAAGAGGTCCGAGAAATGGCTCGCCGTCCCCTCATCGGCGTAACCGGGCCCGGCCGGCGCGGTACCCTGGCCTGGACGTTCACCGCCTGGGCGGTGCTGACCTGTGGTGGCAGGCCACTGCGCATGCGGCCGGACATCGATTCGATTCCCTCGAACCTGGACGGGGTGGTGATCGGGGGCGGTGACGACATCAATCCGGTGCTTTACGACGAGCCTGACGACCAGCCGGACCTCTACGACGCGGAGCGCGATGAGTTTGAAACCGAGGTGATCGAGTACGCCCTCACCGGGCGGCCGATTCCCCTCCTTGGCATCTGTCGCGGATCCCAGTTGCTGAATGTCACCCTTGGCGGAACCCTGCACGCAGACATCCGGCACATGCGGCAGCGCACCTCCAACCGCGATACCGTGCTGCCGCTCAAGCAACTGCATGTCGAGGATGACTCGCGGCTGGCCGGGATCATCGGTACGGGGCCCGGTCGCATCAACAGCCTGCACCACCAGGCGATCAAGAAAAGCGGTCGCGATCTGCGTATCGCAGCGCGGGACAGTGACGGCTTCGTGCAGGCCGTGGAATACACCGGCGAACGGTTCCTGTTCGGCGTCCAGTGGCACCCCGAGTACCTGCCCTACCTGCCCCGCCAGCGCGCCCTGTTTCGGGCCCTGGTCAGGGCTGCGGCCGACGGCAACGGTTGAACCGCGACCCCCTTCCCGGGTCAAACCTCAAAACGCCCCGGAGAAGATCTCCCATGAAACCTGGGATAGGCGCCTTGCTCGTGTTCTGCCTGATGCAGGTTTCCGTCTACGCGGTTGCCGACAGCATGCGCTGCGGCCAACGGTTCGTGAAAACCGGGGATTACAGCGCGGAAATCCTGCTCGCCTGCGGTGAGCCCATGTACCGGGAACACGTCGGTTTCGCCCACCAGGGAGACCTGCACATCGACGTCGAGCACTGGACCTACAGCCGTGGCCCCGGACAGTTCCTGAGGATTCTCGTTTTCCGTGGCGGCCGCCTGCACCGCATCGAGGATGGCGGACGGGAATAGGTCTTGCGTTTCCCGACAGGGGAAAGCATCCTGCTCCCGAATTGATTCCGGGAGGCGCCGTCATGCCCGAATTTTCCACCCTCGAAGTCGAATGTTCCGATCACGTCGCAACGGTCCGCCTGAACCGTCCGCAGCAGGCGAACGCCATGAATGGTGCGATGTGGAAGGAGCTGCGTGCTCTCGGCGATTGGGCCTCGGAGGAGCCGGAGGTCCGGGCCGTGGTGCTCAGTGGTGAGGGCAAACACTTTACGGCCGGCATCGATCTGCAACTCCTCATGGAGATCCAGTCGCAGATCGCGCCGCTGGGGGATGGTCGCAAGCAGGAAAAACTGCGCCGCATCATCAAGGACCTGCAGGATTCGATCTCGGCCATGGAGAACTGCACCAAGCCGGTGATCGCGGCGGTCCACGGCTGTTGCTACGGCGGCGGCATCGACTTGGTGACGGCCTGCGATATTCGCTACGCCACCGCCGACGCAAGGTTTTGCGTCAAGGAGATCGACCTCGGCATCGTGGCCGATGTCGGAACCCTGCAACGCCTGCCCACCGTGGTGCCCGGCGGCATCGCCCGCGAACTGGCCCTGACCGGGCGCGAATTCAGTGGCACGGAGGCAGCCGGATTCGGGCTGGTCAACGCGGTATTCGAGAACCCCGGGGCATTGCTCGAGCACGCCCTGGGCGTGGCCCGTACGATTGCCGCCAAATCGCCGTTGGCCGTGCGCGGCACCAAGGCGATTCTCAACCATGCCCGGGACCACGGTGTCGCCGAAGGGCTCGACTACGTGGCAACCTGGAACGCGGCAATGCTGCAGTCCACGGACCTGCGCGAGGCCATGACCGCTTTCATGCAGAAACGGGAACCGGTTTTCGAGGAGGCCTGAGGATTCCGGCGCGCTACGGTCAGAGGGCTTCCTTGCCACGCGCGCGGTGTTCAAGCTCGTAACGCCCCAGGGCGGTACGGAACTCCGCGGACTCATATTGCAGCGTGACGAAGCCGGTGCCTTCTGCGGTGCCGTTCAGTTCAAGGCGCACGGCCAGGTCTCCGTGGCGGTAGGTGGAGTGCCACCAGCCACATTTTTCGTCGTTCAGGCACTGGTAGAACTGGTCAGGTCCGGTGAATTCCGCGAGCCCGAAGATCTCGTGGACCTCCGGCAACCCGTACTTCTCCGAAAGCGCCAGTTTCAGTTCGCGATAGCGTTCACGCCCGTGCATGCCGTTGGGGTCCCCGTGAATCAGCGAGCTCACGTACTGGACTTTGACCAGACC
>JBFGWM010000026.1:0-18790 GCA_041588495.1 Pseudomonadales bacterium
GACAATTATAAAGGTAATTGGGTCATGAGAAAATTACGTTCCTGGCTGCTGCCGGTATCGTTCATTTTCGCCTGTTGCAGTGCTTGGACAATCGCCGGGGACGTGGCGTTGCGCGCGGATCATCCGGATGAGTACGTTGTGCAGCGGGGCGACACATTGTGGGACATCTCCGGCAAGTTCCTCGAGAAGCCGTGGTACTGGCCGGAAATCTGGCACGTCAATCCGCAGGTTGCCAACCCCCACCTGATCTATCCGGGCGATCGACTGCGTCTGATCTGGAAGGACGGGCGGCCGATGCTCAGCCTGCAGCGCGGCACCGGCGGCACCGTTAAGCTCAGTCCGCAGGCGCGGGCGATTCCCCTCGACCAGGCCATTCCGGCGATCCCGCTGGACGTGATCAACAGCTTCCTGAACACCAACCGTATCGTCGACCCCAACGAGCTGGACCTCGCGCCCTACGTTCTGGGCGGCGCTGACAAGCACGTGGTGATGGGCGCCCGGGACACGATCTATGCCCGCGGCACCCTGGAACAGGACCTGCCGGTGTACGCGGTATTCCGCTCTGGCAACACCTTCATTGATCCGGATACCCGGGAGCTTCTCGGCTACGAGGCGCGCGGCATCGGCCTCGCGCGCCTGGAACAGGTGGAGGGCGAGGTGCTCAAGTTGCGGGTCACCAGCAGTCGCGAGGAAGTGCGGGTTCATGACCGCCTGCTCTCCTCCGCAGAATCGAAGGTCGAATCGACTTTCTACCCGCGTCCGCCGGACGGCGAGGTTCGTGGCAAGGTGATCGCGGTGTCCTCCGGGGTCACCCAGGTCGGCCCCTACAACGTGGTGACCATCAACCGCGGCGCCCGCGAGGGAATGCAGGTCGGGACCGTGCTGGCCATCCACCGCTCCGGTGAAATGGTCCGCGATCACCTGGCCAAGGATGTCGTTCAACTGCCGTCGGAACGCGCCGGCCTGATGATGGTTTTCCGCGTCTACGACAAGGTCAGTTATGGCCTGGTCCTCAAGGCTCACCGGCCCCTCGCCGTGCTGGACGAAGTCCGCAATCCCTGAGATATAATTCCGCACGCTCCAACATGTGACCGGTCGTGGCATCCGCCACGGCCGGTCATGGCATATCCAGTCAGGGACGACCGTATGCCGCATCCATCCGAAAACGGGCAGGAGTTCCTGCCGTCGTGGCTCAGCGTTGCGCTTGAGCCGGGGCTGGGCGACGCCGTGGTGAGCGTCCTCGTCTCCGGGCTTGCTGTCAGCGGCCACTCCCCTTTCGAGGCGAGCGACGCCGAACTCGCCGGGCTCGGTCTCGGGCCTGCGCCGATCCGACGCCTTCGCGATTGTGGTGCGCGCTTTTCCCGCAGTGGCCCCCCGGAACCGGTGCGCAGGATTCTCGACTGGGCCGCCCTTCCCGAAAACACCCTGCTCCTGCGTGGCTGCGAGCGCTATCCACGCCCTCTCGCCGAGGCGCCCGGGAGTCCCCCGCTACTGTACCTGAGCGGACGGCCGATGCCCCGGCAGGCTCCTGCTCTGGCGATCGTGGGGGCCCGGCGCGGGACCGCCGCGGGACGGGAAACGGCCGGTGTCCTCGCCACCGACCTTGCCGGCCTGGGTGCAACCGTGGTCAGTGGCCTGGCCCTGGGAATCGACGCTGCCGCCCACGCGGCGAGCCTGGACGCCGGTGGATTCACCGTTGCGGTTCTGGGCTGTGGCACCGACGTGGTGTATCCGCGTGCCAACGCTGGCCTTCAGCGGCGTATCGTTGAGCGGGGCTGCCTGGTCAGCGAATTCCCGCCCGGAACCGCGCCCCGCCGCCAGCACTTTCCGCGCCGCAACCGCATCATCAGCGGGTTGGCCCTGGGCGTGGTGGTGGTCGAGGCGGGCCTGCGTAGCGGGTCCCTGGTCACCGCGCGCCATGCGCTCGAACAGGGGCGCGAGGTCTTTGCGGTTCCGGGATCCGTGCATAACCCCCTCAGCCGGGGCTGTCACCGCCTGTTGCGCGAGGGCGCCACCCTTGTCGAGGGGATTGGGGACATCGTGAACGGGCTGCCGGATTGGTCATTTTCGGCGAGCGCTGGAGGCGTGGGGGGGCGGCAGCGAAGGGCCATACCGGTGCCGGGCCGCCTGTCCAGGGTGCATGACGCACTTGAGCATGCGCCGGTGGAAATCGATCGCGTGGTGGCGCGCAGCGGACTTCCCGCGGCGGAGGTCATGGCCGCCCTGGTTGAACTCGAACTCCTGGGCCACGCCCGTAACGAGGCCGGTGGCTATGCGCGGCGGGATCCGCTGGCCTCGTGATACTTGCATCACGGCGGCGCGTCGTATAATTTTCAGCCCCTTTTAGCATGACAGGTCGCATTCATGAGCAAGCCATTCGTAGCCATTCTGATGGGATCCGACTCCGACTTTCCGGTCATGGAGTCCAGTACCGATACCCTCGACAAACTCGGTGTTGCCTGGGAGGTTCGCGTGACGTCGGCGCACCGCACCCCGGAGGCGACCCGCGAGTACATCACCGATGCCGAACAGCGCGGCTGCAAGGTGTTCATCGCCGCTGCGGGGATGGCCGCGCACCTCGCGGGCGCGGTGGCCGCGCACACCCTGCGCCCGGTCATCGGTGTACCGGTGAATGCGGGGCCGCTGAACGGTGCGGATGCCCTGCTCTCGACAGTGCAGATGCCTGGCGGTATCCCCGTCGCGACGGTGGCCATCGGCAAGGCGGGTGCCAAGAATGCCGGTTATCTTGCCGCCCAGATCCTGGCCGTGGCCGACGAGGACCTCTTTGCGCGCCTGCGTGATGAGCGCGAGGCGAATGCCGCCGAGGTCATCAAGAAGAACGCCGCATTGCAGGAACGGCTCGGCAAGGGCTGAACCGGGTCGTGGCCGCCGCCTGGAGACTGCAGCCAGCCCGGCGGGTGGTCCGCGACGGCGGCGTCATCGCGTATCCCACCGAAGCGGTCTGGGGCCTGGGCTGTGACCCGTTCAACGCCGCCGCGGTGGCCGCGCTGCTGCGCATGAAGCACCGGCCCTCGGCCAAGGGCCTGATCGTGGTGGCTGCGGATATCGGGCAGTTCGGGGCCTGGCTGGAGGATGTTGATCCGTCGGGCCTCGAGCGACTTGGCGCCACATGGCCGGGGCCGGTCACCTGGCTGGTGCCAGCCGGCAGGAGTGTGCCACGCTGGATTACCGGTCGGCACGCCACGGTCGCTCTGCGAGTGAGCGCCCACCCCGTGGTACAGTCACTGTGCCGGGCGGTCGGCAAGCCCCTGGTTTCCACATCAGCCAATCCATCCGGACTTTCACCTGCGATGAACTCAATGAAAGTAAGAACGTATTTCGGAGCGGATGTCGGCGCGATTGTAGAGGGCCGCCTGGGCGGTGCCGCCGCGCCGAGCCAGATCCGTGACCTGGCGAGTGGGGAGGTGCTGCGTGGCTGACAACAACCATGAGGCGGTCGGTGGCCCGCCGGACGATGAGGCTGTGCGGGCCTTCCTGCTACAGGTGCAGGAGGACATCTGCGTCGCATTCGCCGACCTCGACGGTGGCGCGGGGTTTCGCGAGGACCGTTGGAGTCGCGAAGAGGGCGGCGGCGGCATCACCCGCGTGATCGAGAGCGGCCGCGTGTTCGAGAAAGGCGGCGTGAACTTCTCCCACGTCCATGGCGAGGCGTTGCCCGCGTCGGCGACCGCGGACCGACCGGTCCTCGCCGGGAAGCCCTTTCAGGCCATGGGGGTGTCCGTGGTCATGCACCCGGAAAGTCCGTTGCTGCCGACCTCGCATGCCAACTTCCGGTTTTTCCTGGCCGAGACAGGCGAGCACCCGGTGTGGTGGTTCGGTGGCGGGTTCGACCTGACGCCCTATTACCCCGCCGAGGAGGATTGCCGGCACTGGCATCGCATGGCACGGGAGGCGTGCGAACCGTTCGGCGCCGACGTCTATCCGCGCTTCAAGGCCTGGTGCGACGACTACTTCCACATCCGGCACCGTGGCGAACAGCGCGGTGTCGGGGGTCTGTTCTTCGATGATCTCAACGATTGGGGTTTTAATCGCTGCTTTGCCTTCTTCCGTAGCGTCGCCTCGCATTACGTGCCCGCCTACCTGCCCATTCTGGAGCGCCGCCGGGGCGAGTCGTGGAGCCCCGAACAACGACGGTTCCAGGAGTACCGGCGCGGCCGTTACGCGGAATTCAACCTCGTTTACGACCGCGGTACGTTGTTCGGACTGCAAAGTCGCGGCCGCACGGAATCGATCCTGATGTCCCTGCCACCGGTGGCGCGCTGGGATTACTGTCCCGAGTTTGCCCCTGGCAGTCCGGAATCCCGTCTCACCGAGTACTACCTGCAGCCGCGCGACTGGCTGGCCGATGACCGCGACGACTGACCCCGACCGTTACGCGGTATTCGGGCACCCCGTTCGTCACAGTTGGTCGCCCCTGATCCATGCCGAGTTTGCCCGCCAGACCGGTGAGCGCATCGACTACCAGGCAGAGGAGATTCCGACCAACGGTTTTCCCGCCGCGGTTCGCCGGTTCTTCGCCGCCGGCGGGCGCGGCCTGAATGTCACCCTGCCGTTCAAGGAGGAGGCGTTCGGAATGTGCGAAAGCCACGGCGAGCGGGCGCTGGAGTCCGGGGCCGCAAATACCCTGCTGTTGGATCCGGAGGGACGGTTGTACGGGGAGAACACGGATGGCGTGGGGCTGGTGGGCGACATCTGCGAGCGCCTTGGCGGCCGCCTGGAAGGTGCGCGGGTCCTGGTGCTCGGGGCAGGTGGCGCGGTGCGCGGGGTGCTCGGTGAAATCCTGCGCATGCGTCCCGCCCTGGTCGTTGTCGCCAACCGCACCCGCGCCCGGGCGCAGCGCCTCGTGGATGAACGTTCCGGGCACGGGGCCGGGCTGCTTGCCTGCGGCCTCGACGAAATCCCCGTGGCGACACCCTTCGACTGGGTGGTCAACGGCACCTCGGCCAGCCTCGGGGGGAAGGTGGTGACAATCCCGGATGCGGTCGTGGCCGCGGAGACCGGTTGCTACGACATGGTATACGGCGCTCAGCCCACCCGGTTCATGAGCTGGTGCCGCGAACGCGGCGCCAGCCGCGTGTACGACGGGCTCGGCATGCTGGTCGGCCAGGCGGCCGAATCGTTTTTCCTGTGGCGCGGCGTGCGCCCCGACCCGGAGCCGGTAATCGAACTGCTCAGGAAGCGGCTCGTCTGACTTCAGGCTTCGTATTGCTCGGCAAGGTGATAATCCTTGAGGCGTACGTAGTTCCCGGCCGTGTAACTGAAGTAATCGAGTTCTTTTGTGGTCAATGCCCGTACCGGTCGTGCCGGCCGCCCGACGTACAGATGGTCGCTGGCCAGTTCCTTGCCGGGTGGCACCAGGCTGCCGGCGCCGATCACCACCCGGGAGCACACCCTCGCGCCATCCATGATGGTTGAACCCATGCCGACCAGGACCTGATTCTCGATGCTGCAGCCATGCAGCATGACCTTGTGCCCAACGGTGACCTCGCTGCCGATCTCCAGGGGGAATCCGTCCGGATTGTAGGGCCCGGCATGGGTGATGTGCAGCACGGAGCCGTCCTGGATGCTGCAGCGCTCGCCGATGCGAATCCGGTGCATGTCAGCCCGCACCACGACCAGCGGCCAGATGGAGGTGTCGGCGCCGATCTCCACGTCACCGAGGACGACAGCGGTCGGGTCGATGAAGGCGCGTTCCCCGATGCGGGGCGTGATTCCGCGGTAGCTGCGGATCGGCATGTAAGCCTCCTGGGACGGTGTGGTGACGTTGCCCACCATTCTATAAGAAAATGTCTCCAGCGCAGTTTGCGTCACCCCATGCGGAGAAGTCATGAGCCACAACCCAGAGTCGAACCCCCTCCTGCAGGACAACGAGTTCCCGCCTTTCGGCAGTATTGTTGCCGCCCATGTCGAGCCTGCCGTGCGCAGCATTCTCGCCGACAACCGTGCCTGCCTGCAGGAACTGCTCGGCCGCGAGGCGTACACCTGGGACAGCCTGATCCTGCCCCTCGACGAGATGGATGACCGCCTGGGCCAGGCCTGGTCACCGGTGGGCCACCTCAATGCGGTGCAGAACAGCCCGGAGATGCGCGAGGCCTATAACGGGTGCCTGCCCATGCTCTCTGATTACGCGACCGAAATCGGTCAGAACCGGGAGCTGTTCGAGGCCTGCGAATCGCTGCAGGCGTCCGGGGAGGCGCTCGATCCCGCCCAGCAGATGGTTCTCCGCCAGGCATTGCGTGACTTTCGCCTGGCGGGCGTCGCATTGCCGGAGGACCTGAAGGAGCGATATGCGGAACTGCAGCGTCGTCTTTCCGATCTCACCAGTCGTTTCTCCGACCAGGTGCTGGACGCGACCCAGGGCTGGACCCTGCACATCGAGGACGAGAAACGTCTCGCCGGGGTGCCCGAGACCGGCATGCAGATTCTCCGCCAGGCAGCGGCCCAGCGCGACAAGACCGGTTGCGTGCTGACCCTGGACTTCCCGGCGTATTACGCGGTGATCACCCATGCCCACGACCGTGCCCTGCGCGAGCAGGCATACACCGCCTATGTCACGCGGGCCTCCGACCAGGGGCCGCAGGCCGGGTGCTGGGACAACGGCCCGTTGATCGAAGAGATACTGGCGGCCCGCCACGAGAAGGCGCGCCTGCTGGATTTTGCCAACTATGCCGAGTATTCGCTGGCGCCCAAAATGGCCCGCAGCGCGGACGAGGTGATGGCGTTCCTGCGCGAACTGGCCGCCAAAGCGCTGCCGCGGGCCCGCGAGGAGCTCCAGGAATTGCGCGATTTCGCGGCGACGGAACTTGGCATCGAGGACATGCAGGCCTGGGACGTGGCCTATTGCAGTGAGAAGCTGCGGCTCGCGCGGCACGCGGTGTCCGAGGAGGCCCTGCGTCCCTACTTTCCCGCAGAGAAGGTCCTCGATGGCCTGTTTACAATCTCGGGGCGCCTGTTTGACGTCGAGATTCGACCGCGTGAGCAGTTCCCGACCTATCATCCGGATGTGCGCCTCTACGAGGTGGTGCGCGATGGCTCGACCCTGGCGTGGTTCTACGTGGACCTCTTTGCGCGCGAGCAAAAACGTGGCGGGGCGTGGATGGACGATTACCGCGTGCGACGGCGGAGGTCGGACGGTAGCCTGCAGTTGCCGGTCGCCTACCTGGTCTGCAACTTCACGCCACCGACCGCGGAACGACCCTCGCTGCTGACCCACGACGAGGTCACCACCCTGTTCCACGAGTTTGGTCATGGCCTGCATCACATGCTGACCCGGGTCGAATATCGCGATGTCTCCGGCATCAACGGCGTCCCCTGGGATGCCGTGGAACTGCCCAGCCAGTTCATGGAAAACTGGTGCTGGGAAAAGGAGGCGATCCCGTTGATATCCGGGCATTACGAAACCGGGGCGCCGCTGCCCGAGCAGGAACTCGACAACATGCTCGGAGCGCGCAATTTCCAGGCGGCGATGCAGATGATGCGCCAGCTGGAATTTTCGATCTTCGACTTCCGCATGCACATGGAATACAACCCGGATAGCCCGCGCTCGGTCCTCGAACTCGCCGACGAGGTGCGCGACGAGGCTTCCGTGATGCGCCCGCCAGCTTTCAACCGCTATCCGCACAGTTTTACCCACGTTTTCGCGGGTGGATATGCGGCCGGATATTACAGCTACAAGTGGGCGGAAGTGCTCGCGGCGGACGCGTTTTCGCGGTTCCGTGAGGAAGGGATTTTCAATTCTGACTGTGGCCGCGCCTTCCGGGAGACCTTTCTTGAGCAGGGTGGCTCGCGTGAACCGATCGACCTGTTCCGGGAGTTTCGCGGTCGCGAGCCGAGCGTCGATGCGTTGCTGCAATCTTGCGGGCTCGCATGAGTGAAGGGTCGCCCGGCGCCCCGGGCAAGCGGCGTTTTATTGCCGGCGCGGTTTGTCCCTCCTGCGCCGAAATGGACAAGATCGTGGCCTGGCATGAGGGCGGCGTGCTGCACCGGGAGTGTGTGCGATGCGGGTTTCGGGACCGCATGGCCGAGGGCGTCGCGGGCGCGCTTCCGACTCGCGTCGACCCGGGTGCGGCGGCTGCCGGCTCCGACACCGACAATAACGACGAAAAGGAAAGCGTGCAGCCAATCAAGTTCTTTGCGCCGCGTCCGCCCGGCTCCACGGAGAATCATTCCTGACCGTTGACCATTGGGAACGGAAAATTATCGTGTCGGTATTGTCGCCACGCTTGTGTGGCCACCTTCTGTTGATATAATGCGCGGCCTCGACCCCGGCTTGTACGCTGCGAAACGCCTGAAAAATCGCAGACAGAAACGAAATTTACTGAATCGCAGAACCTGACCAGTCCTTAGGGAGACAGCCGAATGCGCTTTCTGACCCGCAGGTGGTGCAACCTGACCGCCCTGGCCGCACTCTTGACCGCCACCCCCGCGTTTGCGGAGTGGGGCCTGAACATGCCCCGGGGCGTGACCGCGGTCAGCCGCGAAATCTACGATCTGCACATGACCATTTTCTGGATCTGCGTCGTCATCGGCGTGGTCGTGTTTGGCGTCATGTTCTGGTCCATTCTCCACCACCGCAAGTCCCAGGGCGCCAAGGCATCGCAGTTTCACGAAAGCACCACGGTGGAAATCATCTGGACCGTGGTGCCGTTCGTGATCCTGGTCGGCATGGCGGTTCCGGCCACCAGCTCTCTCATCAAGATCTACGACAGCGGTGAGGCGGACCTCGACATCAAGGTCACCGGTTACCAGTGGAAGTGGCACTACGATTACCTGGGCAAGGACGTCAGCTTTTTCAGCAACCTGTCCACTCCGCGTGACGAGATTTACAACCGCGTCCCGAAGAACGAAAACTACCTCCTCGAAGTCGATGAGCCGGTGGTCGTTCCGATCAACAAGAAGATCCGTTTCCTGCTTACCGCCAATGACGTGATTCATGCCTGGTGGGTTCCGGAGCTTGCGACGAAACGTGATGCGATCCCGGGGTTCATCAACGAGATGTGGACCCGTATTGAGGAGCCTGGCATCTATCGTGGCCAGTGCGCGGAACTGTGCGGCAAGGATCACGGGTTCATGCCCATCGTTGTGGATGCCCGTCCCCAGGCCGAATACGAGGCGTGGCTGCTTGCCAAGCAGGAGGCCGCTCGCGCCGAGGCAGAACTCAAAGACAAGGTCTGGACCCGCGAAGAGCTGTACGCACGCGGCGAACAGGTTTACGCGAAGGCATGCGCGGCATGCCACCAGATCAACGGTGAGGGCGTGGCGCCGACCTTCCCGGGCTTGAAGGCATCCCCGTACGTGAAGGGCCCCATCGAGGCGCACGTCGACATCGTCGTCAATGGCAAGCCCGGCACCATGATGGCGGCGTTCGGCCCGCAGCTGAGCGAGGTGGACATCGCTGCCGTCGTCACCTACGAGCGCAACGCCTGGGGCAACAACATGGGTGATTTCATCCAGCCCCTGAAAATCGTCGAAATGAAGGCGGCCAAGTAACGGCCCGGCAACGCCCGGCCAGCCAACAGCGGAAGCAGTGAAGGAAGCGGCACTATGAGCGCAGTCTTGGAGACCCACGCCGAAGAACACCACCACGGTCCCCGCAAGGGTCTGATGCGCTGGGTTTTGACCACCAACCACAAGGACATCGGCTCGATGTACCTGTGGTTCAGCTTCATCATGTTCCTGTACGGCGGCTCCATGGCCATGGTGATCCGCGCCGAACTGTTCCAGCCCGGGTTGCAGCTGATCGAACCCGAGTTCTTCAACCAGATGACCACGATGCACGGCCTGATCATGGTGTTCGGCGCGGTCATGCCGGCTTTCGTGGGCCTTGCCAACTGGTTGATCCCGATGATGGTGGGTGCGCCCGACATGGCGTTGCCGCGACTCAACAACTGGAGCTTCTGGTTGCTGCCGTTCGCGTTCGCGATGCTTATTTCCACGATGTTCATGGAAGGCGGCGGGCCGAACTTCGGATGGACTTTTTACGCGCCACTGTCCACCACGTATGCGCCGCCGAGCGTGACGTTTTTCATCTTCGCCGTGCACCTGATGGGCATCTCGTCGATCATGGGTTCCATCAACATCATCGCGACCATCCTCAACCTGCGGGCACCGGGGATGACGTTGATGAAGATGCCGTTGTTCGTGTGGACCTGGCTGATCACCGCCTACCTGCTGATCGCGGTGATGCCGGTTCTCGCCGGCGCGGTCACCATGATGCTTATGGACATCCACTTCGGCACCAGTTTCTTTGATGCCGGGGGTGGTGGTGACCCGGTGATGTTCCAGCACATTTTCTGGTTCTTCGGGCATCCCGAGGTCTACATCATGATCCTGCCCGGCTTCGGGGTCGTATCGCAGATCATTCCGACTTTCAGCCGTAAGCCGCTGTTCGGCTACACGTCGATGGTGTATGCGACCGCCTCCATCGCGTTTCTTTCGTTCATCGTCTGGGCGCACCACATGTTCACCGTGGGCATGCCCCTCGCCGGCGAACTGTTCTTCATGTACACCACGATGCTGATTGCGGTGCCGACCGGGGTGAAGGTGTTCAACTGGGTCACCACCATGTTCCGCGGCTCGCTGAGTTTCGAGACGCCGATGCTGTTTGCCGTCGCTTTCGTCGTGCTGTTCACGATCGGTGGGCTGTCCGGGTTGATGCTTGCCATCGCGCCGGCCGACTTCCAGTATCACGACACCTATTTCGTTGTGGCGCATTTCCATTACGTGCTGATCCCCGGCGCCATCTTCGCAATCATGGCCGGTGTTTATTACTGGCTGCCCAAGTGGACCGGCAACATGTACAACGTGCCGATGAGCCGACTGCATTTCTGGCTTTCCTTTATCGGACTGAACATCGCGTTCTTCCCGATGCACTTTGTCGGCCTGGCGGGCATGCCACGCAGAATTCCCGACTACGCGTTGCAGTTTGCGGACTTCAACCAGATCGCCAGCGTGGGCGCGTTCCTGTTCGGCGCCACCCAGCTCCTGTTCCTGTTCATCGTCGTGCAATGTATCCGCGGCGGCCGCCGGGTCACCGCGCAGGTCTGGGACAGCGCTGAGGGCCTGGAATGGACCCTGCCCTCCCCGGCGCCGTATCACACCTTCACCACGCCGCCGGAAGTCCGGTAAGGCGCTGGGGCGGGCGGCCGACACGGTGGACGAGAACACGGCGCGCAGCAACCGGCGACTGGCGACCCGCCTGCTCGGGGTTGTCGCGGCGATGTTCGCCTTTGGTTTCCTGCTGGTGCCGTTGTACGACGTGTTTTGCGACATCACGGGCCTCAACGGAAAGACCGGCGGACGTTACGAGAACACGGTGGATGCGTCCGCGACCGATCTCAGCCGCGAGGTGCGCGTCCAGTTCATTGCCAGCGTGAACGCGGGCATGCCCTGGGAATTCCGCCCGGCGGTGACCGAGGTGAAAGTGCATCCTGGACAGGCCATGGACACGTATTACCGGGTGCAGAATCTTTCCGGCCGGGACATGGTCCTGCAGGCCGTGCCCAGCGTGACGCCGGGAGCGGCCGCGCAATACCTGCACAAGGTGGAGTGCTTTTGCTTCCAGCAGCAACGCATCGCCGCGGGAGAAAGCAAGGAGATGCCCCTGCGCTTTTTCGTTGACCCCAAAGCACCCGAGGGTATCCACACCTTGACGCTCTCCTACACCCTGTTCAACGTCACGGAGTCCGCACTGCTGGACGGTGCGCAAGGCCAGCCGGAATGAGCCGGACCGATTCGAGCGAATTGCCGTACACGGAGAAACACTAATGGCAAGTGAAGGCAGCTATTACGTACCCGAGCAAAGCAAGTGGCCCATCATTGCTTCGATCGGCCTGTTCCTGACCGTGTTCGGCGCCGGGCACATGCTCAACGACATGACCCAGGGCGTAAAGGATTCCAATTCGCATATCATCTTTTTTGCAGGTGCGCTGCTCGTCGCGTATTTCATGTTTGGCTGGTTCAGCGACGTGATCCGCGAAAGCCGTGCGGGCATGTACAGCGCCCAGATGGACCGTTCATTCCGCTGGGGAATGGGCTGGTTCATTTTCTCCGAGGTCATGTTCTTCGGCGCGTTCTTCGGCGCGCTGTTTTATGCCCGGACCTTCTCCGTGCCCTGGCTGGGCGGTGAGGGTGAAAAAGGTCTTGCCAAGGCGCTCCTGTGGCCGGATTTCGTGGCCCAATGGCCAGTTTTCCAGAATCCGGATAACGAGGCTTTCCCGGGACCCAACGCGACGATCCCTGCGTTCTCCGTGCCTCTATTGAACACGGTGCTCCTGGTGACCTCGAGCTTCACGGTGAGTTTCGCGCACAAGGCCCTGAAGAAGGACAACCGCAAGTCGCTGAAGATGTGGATGGCGATCACCATCGCGCTGGGCGTCGCGTTCCTGTTCTTCCAGGTCGAGGAATACATCGAGGCCTACACGGAGCTGGGGCTGACCCTGCATTCCGGAATTTACGGATCCACGTTCTTCATGCTCACGGGCTTCCATGGTGCGCATGTGACCATCGGCACGATCATGCTGACGATCATGCTGGCGCGCATACTCAAGGGCCATTTTGATCACGACAACCACTTTGCGTTCGAAGCGACCTCCTGGTACTGGCACTTCGTCGACGTGGTGTGGATTGGCCTGTTTATCTTTGTGTACGTGATCTGACGGGAGGCGTTGTCAGTATCACTTGTCCGGCGGCAGCAGGCCGACCGGCGAATGCGGGGTGATCTCCCCGGAAACGAAACCGTAGATGATGAGGATCAGGATCAGCGCACACAGGCTGACCCGCACCAACAGCGCATTGGCGGTCCGTTCGCGACGGCCCTGGTCCCGGATCAGGAAGACGAGCGCCGACGCCAGACTGATTAATGCGCCGATGAGCAGGACGACGATAAGGATTTTCAGCCACATGGGGCGTTCTGGCCTGTGTGGAGCAGCGGAAAGGAATCCCGCAACTTAGGGCCGGGTTCATGCGAAGTCAACTTTCCGCGCAAGGCCGGGGACCGGCGTCCCCGATGATCCCCGCGTACGTATGGAAAATCACTGCCCTGGGCGTGGTTTTCATCGTGTTATTCGTGGTGCTCGGAAGCTGGCAACTGGGCCGGGAGGCCGAAAAGGAGGCCCTGCTGTCCCTGGCCGACAGCCAGGACGCGCAGCCGGTGATCGGGGCCGCCGATTTTCCCGGGGCCATCCAGGGATACGAGTTTCGCCGCGTCCGGTTGCATGGCCGGTTTGTCGTGGAGCGTACCCTCCTCCTCGACAATCGCACGCGGGGTGGCCGCCCCGGTCGCGAGGTTTTACAGGCCTTCTTGGCCGACGGCCTGGCGGTGCCGGTTTTGGTCAACCGGGGCTGGCGCCCCCTGGAAGCCGGCGAAGAAATGTTTATGGTCCCGGCCGATGGTCCGGTGACCATTGACGCGGAGATTTACCGGCCGGGCGCGCCGCCCCTGGACCTGGTGGACGGCGTGGGTGCGAGCAATCCCGGCAACTGGCCGGTGATCGTGCAGAAGATCGAACCGGAGGCGCTGGCCGCACTCCTGGGAAAGCCGCTGCACGCGGTGGTGTTGCGGTTGGACGCGGATGACCCGTCGGCTTTTGTCACCGATTGGCCGGTCAGCGTGATGGCCCCCGAGCGGCACCGCGCCTATGCCGTGCAGTGGTTTTCGCTGGCGGTGGCGGTGCTCCTGCTGGTGGCGTGGTGCTGGCGCACCATTCCTCCCCGGGAGCCGGATGACGGGTCGGAACAGGTCGGAACAGAATGAAGTTGGGTAGCCCCGTTTTTTTCAATGAAATTTGAAGTGCAAGCGAGAGAAACGATTCATGACGACTCAGCAAATGTTGACCGAACACGGTGACAACTCTTCCACCAGGAAGGGGCGTCGCACCCTGCTGATCCTGTTCCTGGTGGGAGCGCTTCCGGTACTGGCTTCCTTTACCGCGTACCTGTCCGGGTTCGGCGTTCCGGCAGAGCGCTCCAACCGGGGCGAGTTCATCCTGCCGCCGGTTTCCATTGCCGGGCTCGGTATGCAGGATGCACTGAGCGGCGAGCCGGTGGTGTTCGAACCCGAGCAACGCTGGCTGGTATTCGTGGCCGGTGCCGGTGAATGCGCCGCCCGATGTCGGCAGGTCCTGCATGATATGCGACAGGTCCATACGGCCCTCGGCCGCCAGACGATCCGCGTCCGTCGTGCATACCTCGTGGACAGTGCGGCGGCCGCGGGGTCCGTGACGGGACTTCGCGATGCCTATCCCGGCCTGCGTTTGCTGACCGGCTCTGAAGAGGTCAGCGCGCGGCTGTCGGGCGCCATCCGTTCCGTGGAACTGGCGGGCGACGAGATCTACATCGCCGACCCCCTGGGAAATGTCATGCTCTATTACACCGCGGAGCACGAGGGGCGCGACCTTCTTGAGGACCTGCGCCGTCTCCTGAAGGTTTCCAAGATCGGTTGAGAAGTTAGATGAAGCAGCCTCTTCCCGGATTCAGACTCGCGTGCCTGTCTACCGCCTTTGCCGCGGTGGTGGTCCTGCTCGGTGCGTTTACACGCCTGGCGGATGCCGGTCTGGGCTGTCCGGACTGGCCGGGCTGTTACGGGTTTATCGGTGTCCCGCAAACAGCGGAGCAGCTCGCTCATGCGGAGCTGCATTTTCCACATGCGCCGGTCGAGGCGGAAAAGGGTTGGGCCGAGATGGTCCATCGCTATTTCGCCGGCACCCTGGGCCTGCTGGTCCTGGGCCTGGCGATCATTGCCTGGCGCAATCGCCACCTGCCCGGCTATCCCCGCTGGCTGGCCGCCGGCCTCCTCGGCCTGGTGACATTGCAGGCGGCGTTCGGGATGTGGACGGTGACCCTCAAGCTGTGGCCGCAGGTTGTGGTTGCCCACCTGCTTGGCGGATTCGCAACCCTGTCCCTTTTGGCGTTGCATGCACTGCGCCTGGGCGGATTCCGGTTACACCTCGCAGGGTCCGACTGGGCGCGCCGCCGGGTGCTGGCCTTTGCGGCTTGTATCGGTTTGCTCATCCTGGTCGCGCAGATCGCCCTCGGCGGTTGGACCAGCGCAAACTACGCCGCGCTGGCCTGCACCGACCTGCCGACCTGCCAGTCCCAGTGGTGGCCGTCCATGGATTTTCGTAGTGGATTTAACCTTGCCCAGGAAGTGGGTCCGAATTACCTGGGCGGCGTGCTGGACAACCAGTCCAGGGTCGCCATCCACGTTACCCATCGGATTGGCGCCATCGTGACAACCGTTTACTTGTTGTTCCTCGTGGCGCTGATCATAAAAGCAACATACAATTATGGTCTCAAATTGATCGCAGGAACCCTGCTCGTGGTTCTCGTCTGCCAGGTCGCGCTTGGAATCAGCAATATTGTCTGGTTGCTGCCCCTTCCCGTCGCCCTGGCCCACAACGGGGGTGCGGCGGCTCTCTTGCTGGTGATGGTCTGTCTGAACGCCGGCCTGCTCACCGCCAAACCCAGGGAGGCCTGAATCCGTGTCGGCATCCAGTGAGATTTCCCCGACGAACGCCACCTGGCGCGACTATTACGAGTTGTGCAAGCCGCGCGTGGTCGCCCTGATGTTGCTGACCGCAGTGGTGGGCATGTTTCTCGCCACGCCGGGCATGGTGCCGTGGGATGTGCTCCTGCTGGGCACCCTGGGCATCGCCTTGTGCGCCGGGTCGGCGGCCGCGGTCAACCAGATTCTCGATCACCAGGTGGATGCGCGCATGGCGCGCACGCGGCGCCGGCCGATTCCCCAGGGCCGGATTCAACCGCTCAACGGCCTCCTGTTCGCGCTGTTGTTGGGTAGCGCGGGCATGTATGTGCTCATGACCTGGATCAACCCGCTCACCGCGTGGCTGACACTGGCCTCGCTGCTCGGCTACGCGCTGGTTTACACCGTGTTCCTGAAGCGGGCCACGCCGCAGAACATCGTGATCGGTGGAATTGCCGGGGCGGCTCCGCCCCTGCTTGGCTGGACTGCGGTGACCGGGCGCGTGGACCCGGAGAGCCTGCTCACGGTGCTTATTATCTTTGCCTGGACCCCGCCGCATTTCTGGGCCCTCGCCCTGCACCGCAAGGAGGAGTACGCGAGCGTCGAGATTCCGATGCTGCCCGTCACCCATGGCGAGGCTTTCACCCGCCTGCATATTTTCCTGTACACGCTGATCCTGTTTGCGGTGAGCCTGCTGCCGTTCATTACCGGCATGAGCGGTTACGTCTACCTTGCGGGGGCCGTCATTCTGGGCGGTCGTTTCCTGTGGTGGGCGTGGGCGCTAATGCGCGGCATCCGCGAGCATGCGGCGATCCGCACATTCCGATATTCCATCATCTACCTGATGACCCTGTTCGTGGTGTTGCTTGCCGACCATTACATCCTGCCGGGCGCAGGTGTGGGTCCGCTTGGCTGAACCCGCATCATGAACAATCCTGGTGTTCGCTACACGGTATTCGCACTGGTGGGCTTCGTGGCCATGAGCATTGGCCTGTTCGCGCACAAGGTCACCGCACCCCGGCCCCTGGACCCGCGCATGCTTGCCGCACATGGCGCGGTATTGTTTCCGCAGCCGCGCGAGGTCGCCGATTTCAACCTGCGCGATACCTCGGGCGGAAGCGTGGGAAAGGCCGATTTGCGCGGCCACTGGACGCTCGCGTTCATGGGTTTCACCCATTGTCCTGACGTGTGCCCGACGACGCTGGCCGTCATGAACCGCATGGCCGCGGAACTCGAGGCCTCGGGTGTTTCGGACGTTGAATACTGGATGATCAGCGTGGACCCGGAACGGGATACCCCCGAGCACCTGCGAGCCTACCTCGAGTATTTCAATCCGGATTTTGTCGGTGTCACCGGCGGGGTTCCCGAGCTGTTCGGTTTTGCACGCTCCCTGAACGGGGTGTTCATGCGGGTGCCCGGTGATGGCGCCAATTACTCCGTCGACCACAGTGCCCACATTGCGATACTCGATCCGACGGGTAATTTCGTCGGCATCCTGCGCCCGCCCCTGAAGTCGGAAAACCTGGTGCGCGCATTCGAGGCCATCTACCAGGACTGGCTGCGACGGCGCGCCTGATTTTCAAAATGCCCGCGCCCTCGCTTACAATGAGTTGAGGTCGAGGGAGAGCCGCATGGCCGCCACCCAGGTCGGGCGGGGGACGGTAACCGGCGGTGAAGATCGCCGCGCCCAATACCGCTCGGTCCGCGAACAAACCCTGTCACTCTGCGCATCATTGCAGATTGAGGATTACGGACTGCAGGCCATGCCTGAGGTGAGTCCGGTCCGCTGGCACCTCGCACACACCACCTGGTACTTCGAAACCTTCGTGCTGCGCGTGTTTGATTCCGCTTATCGCAGCCTGCACCCGGCTTACGAACAACTCTTCAACTCCTACTACAACGGGGTTGGCGACCCCTATCCCCGTCCCCAGCGCGGCTGGCTCAGCAGGCCGACCACGGCAGAAGTGCTCGACTACCGGACCCATGTCGACGCGGCGGTTGACCGCCTGCTGCAGTCGCCTGTGAGGGACGCGGACTTGCTGCAGCGTCTCGTCCTCGGGCTTCATCATGAGCAGCAGCACCAGGAACTGATCCTCACCGATCTGAAATACAACTTCTCGCGCAACCCGCTTTTCCCGGAATATGCGCCGTGCCCGTCCGCCGAGGTGGCGACGGCGGTGCCCGATCAACATTTTCGAACGTTCCCGGCGGGCTGTCATGAGATCGGGCATGGCGGAAGCGATTTCAGTTTCGACAACGAGCGACCCCGGCACCAGGTCTATCTCGAGGCATGGCAAATCGCCGACCGACCGGTGACCAACCGCGAGTACAAGGCGTTCATCGCCGACGGGGGCTACCGGCGTCCGGAGCTTTGGCTGGCGGACGGTTGGACTGAATGCCAGGCGGCTGGCTGGGAGGCACCACTGTACTGGGTGCGCCGGGATCGTGCCGACCTGTACTACACACTGGCCGGCCTGCGTGAGGTCGAGCCCGACGCGCCAGTCTGTCATGTCAGCTATTACGAGGCGGACGCGTACGCGCGTTGGGCCGGCGCCCGCCTGCCGCTGGAGGCGGAATGGGAGGTCGCCGCGTCACAACTCCCCGTGGACGGGAATTTCGTCGAGTCGGGGCGCCTGCAGCCCGCTCCGGCCCGTCCGGGCATTGGGCCCCGCCAGTACTTCGGCGACACCTGGGAATGGACCGCCAGCCCATACCAGCCGTATCCCGGCTATCGTCCCTTTGAGGCCGAACTGGGTGAGTACAACGGAAAATTCATGTGCAACCAGATGGTGCTGCGGGGGGGCTCCTGCGTCACCCCGGCCGGCCATGTCCGACCCAGCTACCGGAACTTCTTTTACCCCCGGGATCGTTGGCAGTTTTCCGGAATCCGGCTCGCGTCCGGGCCCGCTCCGGAGTGATCATGGCGGCAGCGGGTACCGGGAAGATTCATTTTTACGACCAAAAGCCGGAGATCGCCGACATGCGTGCGGAGGTGCTCGCGGGACTGACTGCGATGCCGCGACACCTGCCGCCCAAGTATTTCTACGATGCCCGCGGCTCGCGGTTGTTCGACGCGATCACCTGCCTGCCCGAGTATTACGTGACCCGCACCGAGATCAATCTGCTCAAACGGCATGCGCCCGAACTTGCGGCAGAAGTTGGAGAGGCACCGTTCCTGGTGGAGTACGGGAGCGGGAGCACCCTGAAGATCCGGCTGCTTCTCGCGGCACTGCGCCCCGTGGCCTACATGCCCCTCGATATCTCCCGCGAACATCTGCACCGGTCGG
This sequence comes from Pseudomonadales bacterium, assembly GCA_041588495.1. Taxonomy (GTDB): domain Bacteria; phylum Pseudomonadota; class Gammaproteobacteria; order Pseudomonadales; family JBFGWM01; genus JBFGWM01. Next base: position 18,790 of record JBFGWM010000026.1, read on the forward strand.
C
>JBFGWM010000027.1:0-18420 GCA_041588495.1 Pseudomonadales bacterium
ATCCCCACCAACAAGAACTATTCGCTGGGTGATGAAGTGTTCATGCTGGTGAACCTGATGGAAGAACCGGAAAAGAGTCCGGTTGCCGGCAAGGTGGTCTGGATCACCCCGCGCGGCGCCCAGGGCAACCGCGCGGCGGGTATCGGCGTGCAGTTCTCCAGCGAGGACGACCAGGCGCGGGCCAAGATCGAAAACTACCTCGCGGGTTCGCTGACGTCCGATCGCCCCACGCACACGATGTAGCACCCGGAAGCGGATGCCCGTTTCCATGCTGGTGGACTCCCATTGCCACCTCGATCTCCTTGACCTGAAAAACCGTTCCGGCGGCCTGCCTGGCGTCATCGATGACGCGCGCGCCAACGGCGTGGGGGCGTTCCTGTGCGTCGGCGTCGATCTCGAACACGTGGATCGCGTACTGGACACCGCGCGCAGCCTGCCCAACGTGTTTGCCTCCGTGGGGCGTCACCCCCTCGGTACCGAGGGCCGGGAACCGGATGTCGACACCCTGGTCGATCTCGCCACCGACCCGCTGATGATCGCCGTCGGCGAGTCGGGGCTCGATTACTACTACGCCTCCGACCAGCCGGAACTGCAGCGGCAGCGTTTCAGCGTACATCTCGAGGCGGCGCGGCGGGCGCGGAAACCGCTGATCGTGCACAGCCGCGATGCCAAGGAGGATACGCTGGCGATGATCCGCGAGGAGGGCGACCCGCAGTTCGGCGGTGTCCTGCATTGTTTTACCGGTGATCTCGACATGGCGCTGCGCGCCATCGAACTGAATTACTACATTTCGATCTCAGGCATCGTGACATTCCGCAACGCGGAGGCCCTGCGCGAGGTGGTCCGCGGGGTGCCCCTGGAGCGCCTGCTGGTGGAGACCGATTCGCCCTGGCTGGCGCCGGTGCCGCACCGTGGCAAGAAAAACGAGCCGCGCCACGTGCGCGAGGTCGCGGCCTGTGTCGCCGATTTGAAGGGCGTCAGCCTCGAGGCCCTCGCCGATGCCACGACCGCCAATTTCTGCGAGCTGTTCCGCGTCGACCCAAAACAGCTGCGGGAGGCGGCGGGCGACGTCAGCCTGAACTGATCGGCGGGCGTCGCGCGCCCATCGACGAGGGGCGCTCAGAGCAGGGCGCGAAGCGTGGCAACCGCGCGTTCCAGGATGGCGTCGGGCGTGTAGAAGTGCGGTGAGAAGCGGATGCCGCCGCCGCGCAGCGCGCAGATCACGCCACGTTCACGCAGGTCGCGGTATACCGGCTCCGGATCGCGGTTCGCGAGCGCGAAGGTGACGATCCCGGCCCGTCGTGCCGGGTCGCGCGGGCTCACCACCCGCACCCCGGGCACCGCGTCGAGTTCCGCGAGGAGGACTTCCACGCGCTCGGCGAGGCGGGTTTCCACGGTTTCCATGCCGAGCTCCAGGAGCAGCCCCACGCTCGCCGAGAGGGCGTGTGCGCCGAGCATGTTGGAACTGCCGCACTCGAAGCGCCGCGCGCTGCGCGCGGTCTCCCATTCGCGCCGGTCGTAATCCCCCTGGCGTTCGATCATGTGCCAGCCGTACTCGTGCAACTGCAGGCGGTCCATCACCGCTTCGCGACAGTAAAAGAGCCCGAGTCCCTCGGGACCCAGCATCCACTTGTGGCCGTCGGCCATGGCGAAATCGGCTTGCGCGGCCTGCACGTCGAAGCGCAGTGCGCCGATACTCTGGATGGCGTCCAGGCAGAACAGCACCCCGCGCGCCCGGCAGCTCGCCCCGAGCCTCCCGATGTCGAGTTTCAGGCCGGTGCCGAACTGCACCGAGCTCACCGCGACCAGGCGGGTCGCGCCGTCGATGGCGGCCTCCACGGCGGCCTCGGGATCCGCCGCATGGCTCACCGGCGCCTCCCGTACTTCAACGCCGCGGGGGCGCAGGGACTCCCACACGATGCGGTTGGAGGGGAACTCGAGGTCGGTGATCACCACGTTGTCCCCGGCGTTCCAGTCCAGGCCGTGGGCCACGAAGGAAAGCGCCTCGGAGGTGTTTTTTACCAGCGCGATCTCGTCGGAGTGTGCCGCGCCGCAAATCTCCCGCAACTGTGCGCGCAGGGTGCGCTCGGTTTGCAGCCAGCGTTCGTACCCGGCCGCGCCGCGCCGGATGTTTTCCCCGGCGAAGGCGCGCACCGCTTCCGCCGTGCGCAGGGGCCACGGGGCGACCGCCGCGTGATTCAGGTAGCAGATGTCGTCCTGCTGGGGAAATTCCCGGGCCAGCAGGTCGGGATCGATCGACGGGACGGGAGTGCGGGGCATGGATCGCGCCGGGCCGGGGAACGAGGTGACTATGATAGGATATCCGCTCTGCACGAACACCCGCGGCGGGTCGCACATGCAACCGGATCATCTCGGCCGGCGTTTTTCCAACCTCCGGGTCAGCCTGACCTCCGCCTGCAATTACGCGTGTCTCTACTGCGTGCCCGACGGGCGCCGCCTGCTGCGCTCGCCCGGGGAACTGGACGCCGGCAGCCTGCTCCGCCTGGTGGCGCTGCTGCGCCGCGTCGCGGGCATCGAGCGCCTGCGACTCACCGGTGGCGAACCGCTGATCGCGCCGGGCCTGGAGGCGTTCCTGGCCGGGATCGGCGGCATGGGCTTCGAGGAGGTCACCCTGACCACCAACGGCCAGTTGCTGGAGCGCCGCGCCGGGATGCTGGTTGACGCCGGTATTCGTCGCATCAATGTCAGCCTCGACACCCTGGACCCCGCGCGTTTCGCAAAACTGGCCCGCGGCGGCGACCTGCAGGCGGTCCTCGCCGGCCTTGATCGGGCGCGTGAACTCGGCTTGCAGGTCAAGCTCAACATGGTGCCCATGCGCGGGCACAACGACGACCAGGTGCCGGTGATGCTCGATTACGCGCTCGCGCACGGCATGGAACTGCGTTTCATCGAACTGATGCGCATGGGCCACCTCAAGGAACCCGGCCGCTTCGAGACCCTGTTTTACCCGATGCAGGAAATTCTCGATGCCATCGCCAGTCATCACGAGTTCCGGCCCGCACAGACGGCCGGAGACGCCACCGCGCGCCGCTGGGAAATTCCCGGGCGCGGCTATTTCGGCATCATTCCCAACGAGAGCGCGCCGTTTTGCACCACCTGCTCGCGCCTCCGCCTGACCGCCCAGGGCCACGTGTACGGTTGCCTGAGCAACACCCGGCGCCACCGCATCGCCGACCTGCTCGAACTTCCCGCGGCTGAGGCCGAGCGCCTGCTCGGTGAGCGCCTCGGCATGGCCCTCGCCGACAAGCAGGAATCGGCGTTTTCCGGCGTCATCACCGTGATGCGGGCGATCGGCGGCTGAGCGGGGCGGCCCCCCAGCGCCTCGCCAGTTGCGATTTTCCCGGGCCCGGTTGATACTGTTTTTGTAATAGATAACTCTGTTTTTCATCCGCCGGGTCGTCGCCCTGCCAGGTGCGGGGCCGTGTGCCCGGGAGGATCGTTTTCTGTGAGCGGGTGGGCGGCATGATCAAGATTCTCTACCTCGAGGACGAAGAGGAAGACTTTGGCATCGTTCGGGAATACCTGGCGGCCTCCGAGAAGAATTTCTATTTTGTCGAACGCGCCAACAGCGTGCTGGCCGCCGAGGTCTGCATGCGGGTTGAGAACTACGACCTGTTCCTGGTCGATTACCTGCTCGGCAACCGGCGCAACGGCGAAACCGCGCTGGAGTTTGTCAAAAAACTGCTGGATACGGACTGGCCGCGTCCTGTGATCCTGATCAGCGGCCTGGCGCGCAGCGAACTGGATGCGGAGATCCTGGGCCTGATTTCATCGGGACGCATCGTCTATCTCGCCAAGGACGAACTGACCTCGGGGCGCCTGCTGGAGGCGTTGCGACGCGCGGTGGACAACCGCCTGTCGGCGCTGGTGGTCGAACCCGACGAGGATGACTACGCGCTGATGAAACGTGCCCTCCGTGAACTGGTGATGTTCCAGGTGCGGGTGGACCGGGCGTGTGACGAGAACGAGGCCAGGGTCAAGGCGGCGAACCGCGAATACGATCTTTTCGTGGTCGACTGCGGAATCAGCGAGGACCGCGGAACCGCTCTTGTCCGCGAACTGGTGACCGACGACGGGGTCCGCACCGGGGTGCTGGTCACGGGTGACGCGGAGCGCGAGTACGACCACGAAACCCTCGACCTGATCACCGCCGGAAAGCTGGGGTTCGTCAACAAGCAGCAGATGACCCCCGCCAGCCTGGCGCAAACCATTCTGCATACCCGCTTCTGCCTGTTGAGCAGGGCCCTCGCCGGGACCGGCTCGCAGGCCGTGGACGACGCGGCGGACGGCGGGGGTGGCCCGGACGCCGTGGCATCGCGCAGGGCCTGACCGCGCTTCACATCTTGCCGCCGGCGGCAACAACTTGCCCGTTGCCACTCCGCGCTGGCGCTGCATGGGTCCGGAATTCACGGATTTTCGCCCGGATCGGGCGGTGGACGCGGGTTTCCATGATGGTATCGATCTTGCACATTCCAGGTACATGAGCCTGAGCGGAGTGTCGCCATGACCGATTTGCCACCTGTCCGCACCCTGGGCGTGGTCCTGCTGGCCTTCCTGGCCGCCGGATGCATGCACCCACGGTATGCGTTCGACTACGGAGCCCAGCTGGCGCGGGACCTGCGCGTCGTCGACAACCACGACATCGGTCGCCACCATCGCTTCGTGCTGCCTGCCCGCAGCGCGATATACGTCGCCGAGACCCTGCCGGCAATCCGCGAGATGCCCCAGGCCGGTTTGGTTCGCCACGTGTATCCCGCGTTTGCGCAGACCTTCCCGCTGGTCAGCGCGGGTACCCGCGCGGAACCTTTTTCCCACGCCCTGCGCAACGCCCGGGAGGCGGGCTGCGACTACGTCGTCTACCCGCAACTCGTGGTGCGCGATGACGACCTGGGTACCTGGAACGAACTGCAGGACTGGCTGAAGAAGCGCGACCTTTCCATCCAGGATCCGCTTCCGGACCCGGCCGCGGTTACCGAGCGGCTGCGCCTGGAGCAGGAACGAAAGAAAGCCGAGGCCGACGCGCGCATCCGCCGCGACAACTACTACCGGTGGCGCGAGGCCCAGGAACCCAGCCGCGTCGAGAGCCTGAAACTCAAGTACCGCAATGCTCAGGAGCACGCGGACGACCTCCAGGTCCGCATGCTGCAGATGACCGAGGACGGCGCCCAGTGGACGCACGAGCAGATCCGCGCCTTCGTGCTCTGGGTGCGCAGCCGCGAGTATGACCGCCTCGGGCGCGACCAGGTGGGCGTGCGCGTCATCCTGGCCGACGCGGAAACCGGCACCATCGTGGAGTCCGCCCTGGTCAGCGGCCAGAGCGGCGTGCTGACCTTCCTGGGCGACACGCCCGAGGGCCTGGTCGACGCCTCGATGCTGGCCTTCGCACGCTCCCTGAGCAACCGGGAAAACCTCGAACACTACCAGCTCAACCGCTTCGCTGCCTTCTGAGCGCGGACGCCGCAATGGAGCCCCGCGGCGGCCGGGGCTAAGATGATCGAAGGTACTTCGCGGAGATCATCGATGGCAGACCGCAAGCCGGACCCCGCCCGCCTTGCCGCCGATGCGGCCCGCCACGCCGCCGCATCGGGCGACGGGCGCCGCATTCCCCCCGTGCATCTCTGGAACCCGCCGTTCTGCGGGGACATGGACCTGGTGATCCGCAGCGACGGCAGTTGGCACTACCTGAACTCGCCGATCGGTCGCAAGGCGATGGTGGAACTGTTCTCGACGATCCTGCGTCGCGATGATGACGGTTGTTACTACCTCGTGACCCCGGTCGAGAAATGCCGTATCCGCGTCGAGGACGCGCCCTTCGTGGCGGTGGACGTGGAAATCGCGGGGGCCGGGCAGGACCAGTCCCTCACCTTCACCACCAATGTCGGCGACCAGGTCGTGCTCGATGCCGATCACCCGCTGCGCGTGGAGGAGGATGCGGACACCGGGGAGCCGCGTCCCTACCTGCTGGTTCGCGCACGCCTGGAGGCGCTGGTGCACCGCAACGTGTTCTATCGCCTGGTCGAGGCGGCGGTCAGCGAACCGGTCGACGGGCGGGACATGCTGGGAATCTGGAGTTGCGGCAGTTTTTTCACTCTCGGCGCAACGCCGGACCAGGACCGCGTGATCAGTTGATTCCGTGGGTCGCGCGAATCCTGCCGATCATGCCCTCGGCCTTGATCCGGCGCATTTCGCGGTTGAACTCGTCGACCACCACGGAATAGTGATCCATGCGCCGCGAGAACATCACGTAGAGCGGCTTGTATTGCAGGGGCGGGTCGATGAACTCCATCTCGGCGAGGGCGTCGGGGTGTTCGTGCTCGAGTATCCAGCCCCCGGTGTAGCGGTCCGCCACCGCGAGGTCGACCTCGCCCGCGACGAGGCGGCCGAGGTTGGCGGCATCCGTCTCTGACTCGATTTTTTCCAGGTAGTCGGCGGCGTCGAACTCCTCGGTATTCACGTAGCCGTGCACGACGCCGATGCGGTAGGAGCGCAGGTCGCGCAGGGTGCGGAATTTCACTTTCAGCTCCTTGCGCGCGTAGAAGCCCAGGGGACTGCGCTCGAACGGTGTAGAGAGGACGTATTCCTTGCGCCGCTTGTGCGAGTAGTAACCGGGGAAAACCGCATCATACTTGCCGTCGAGGACGCCCTGCAGAGCCTCGGTCCACGGCATGTAGTGAATCCTGACCCGGTATCCGGCGCGCAGGAACGCCTCGCGCACGATCACCGCGGTGAAGCCGTCTTCGGGGAGGGCGCCGCCCACGTAGGGTTCCCAGTGCAGCGTGGCGAGGTGCACGATCCTGCCGTCGCCACCCTGCGCAAACTGGGCGAGGCCCAGCAGCAGCAGGCCCGCCACCACGCGATGCACGAAGAGGGTCAGGTTTCGCACGCGTTCCTCCGACGCAGCCCGACGCCGGGCGGTGAGCGCCGTTGGGCGCCCGGCTTGCGGCGTCTACCTACATGTTAGGGTAATTCGGGCCGCCGGCGCCCTCCGGCGCCACCCAGTGGATGTTCTGGGTGGGATCCTTGATGTCGCAGGTCTTGCAGTGCACGCAGTTCTGCGCATTGATCTGGAAGCGCTTGTTGCCGTCGTCGCCCTCGACCACCTCGTAGACGCCGGCGGGACAGTAGCGCTGGGCCGGCTCCGCAAAGGTCGGCAGGTTGTGACGGATCGGCACCTCCGGATCCTTCAGCGTCAGGTGAACCGGCTGATCCTCCTCGTGGTTGGTATTGGAGAGGAACACCGAGGACAGCTTGTCGAAGGTGATGGTGCCGTCGGGCTTGGGGTACTCGATGGGCTGGCACTCGGCAGCCGGTTTCAACACCTCGTTGTCGGGCACCGGGCTGCGCATGGTGAACGGCAGGTTGCCGCCGAAAATGTTCTGATCGATGAACGAGAACGCGGCGCCCATGAAGGTGCCGTATTTCTTCAGCGCGGGGGCGAAGTTGCGGGTCTTGTAGAGTTCCTCGTAAACCCAGGAATTCTTCCAGGCGGCGTCGAAGTCGGACAGGGTCTCACCCCCCTCGGAGCCCTTTGCCAGGGCCGCGAACACGCTCTCCGCGGCCAGCATCCCGGTTTTCATCGCCGTGTGACTGCCCTTGATCTTGGCGGTGTTGAGGAAGCCCGCCTCGCATCCGGCCAGCAGCGCGCCGGGCATCGAGCACTTCGGCAGGGACTGCAGGCCGCCCTTGTTGACCGCGCGGGCGCCGTAGCAGATTCGCTTGCCGCCCTCGAGATACTGGCGGATCCGCGGGTGCAGCTTCCAGCGCTGGAACTCGTCGAACGGCGACAGCCACGGGTTCTGGTAGTTCAGGGCGACGATGAAGCCGAGGGACACCTGGTTGTCCTCGATGTGGTAGAGGAAGCCGCCGCCCTCGGTGCGGTTGTTCATGGGCCAGCCCAGGGTGTGGACCACCAGGCCGGGGTCGTGCTTCGCGGGATCGATTTCCCAGAGTTCCTTGATGCCGATGCCGTAATGCTGGGGATCGACATCGCCATCGCGCAGCTTGAAGCGTTCCATGAGTTCCTTGCCGAGATGCCCGCGGCAGCCCTCGGTGAACACGGTGTACTTGGCGAGCAGTTCATAACCCGGGGTATAGGAACCCTTGTGGCTGCCGTCGCGGGCAATGCCCATGTCACCGGTGGCGATGCCGCGCACGCTGCCGTCCTCGTTGTAGAGCACCTCGCTGGCGGCGAACCCGGGGAAGATCTCGGCGCCGAGGGCCTCGGCCTGCTCGGCCAGCCAGCGGCACAGGTTGCCGAGGCTGATGATGTAGTTGCCGTCATTGTGCATCGGGCGCGGGATGAACGGTCCCGGCACCTGGGTGGCGCCGGTCTCGCTGGTCATGTAGTGGAACACGTCACCCTTGACCGGCACGTTCAGGGGCGCGCCGCGCTCCTTCCAGTCGGGGAACAGTTCGTCCAGGGCGCGCGGTTCGAATACCGCGCCGGAGAGAATGTGCGCGCCGATCTCCGAGCCTTTCTCGACCACGCAGACGGTGGTCTCGCGGCCGGCTTCCTGGGCCAGTTGCAGGATGCGGCAGGCGGTCGACAGCCCGGCCGGACCACCGCCGACGATGACGACATCGAACTCCATGGATTCGCGTTCAACCTGTTCCACGCGCGCTCTCCTCAATTGGCGGGATCGGGAGCCGTCCGACGCACGCGGCGTCGCGGCCATCTTCGCTGTACGGCGGGAAAGTATACCCTCTCGCACCGGCTCCGACCAATCGCCACGGGCCGCACCGGGCACGGTAAAACTCTGGATTTAGTGGCCTTTTCGTGCGCGGGTTCGCGGCCGGCGGCGGCAGCGCCGCGGGCTGCCCGCGCAGCGATGCCGCCGCCCCCTGGCCGATCCGGCACAGCGGCCCCGGAGTTGACCTGTGGTGGGATTCTGGCCATCATTACCGGCTCGTCCGCGCCCGGTCCGCAAGCCGGATCCGTGCGTCGCGACATGGTTCGGGTCGACTGGGCCCGATCGAGACTCTCACTGGAAACAGGGCGATCCATGAAAGCTTTAGTAGCGATCAAGCGCGTCATTGATTACAACGTCAAGGCCCGCGTCAAGGCCGACAACTCTGACGTCGATCTCGCCAACGTCAAGATGGCGATCAACCCGTTCTGCGAAATCGCGGTGGAAGAGGCGGTTCGCCTGCGCGAGAAGGGCGTGGTCGAGGAAATCGTCGTGGTTTCCGTCGGCGGCAAGGAATGCCAGGAACAGCTGCGCACGGCCATGGCGCTCGGCGCCGACCGCGCCATCCTGGTGGAGACCGATCAGCCGGTGGAGCCCCTGGGCGTCGCCAAGATTCTCAAGGCGCTGGTCGAGAAGGAGCAGCCGAACATCGTCCTGATGGGCAAGCAGGCCATCGACGGTGACAACAACCAGACCGGCCAGATGCTGGGCGCGCTGACCGGAATGGGGCAGGGCACCTTTGCCTCCCAGGTCGAGGTCGAGGGCGACCAGGTCAAGGTCACCCGCGAAATCGACGGCGGTCTGCAGACCGTGTCCCTGAAGCTGCCGGCCATCGTCACCACCGACCTGCGCCTCAATGAGCCGCGCTACGCGAAGCTGCCGGACATCATGAAGGCCAAGAAAAAGCCCCTCGACACCACCACCCCGGCCGATCTCGGGGTGGATGTTGCGCCGCGCCTGAAACAACTGAAGGTCGAACCGCCAGCCGAGCGCCAGGCGGGCATCCGGGTCGCGAGCGTTGAGGAACTGGTCGAGAAACTGCGGAACGAGGCGAAGGTCCTATGAGCATTCTTGTAGTAGCTGAACACGACAACCAGGAACTCCGTCCGAGTACCCTGAACACGGTCGCCGCGGCCCAGGCCATCGGTGGTGACATCGACGTGCTGGTGGCCGGTTCCGGTTGTGGCGCGGTGGCCGAGGCGGCCGCCAAAATTGCCGGCGTCGCCAAGGTCCTGGTCGCGGACAATCCCGCCTACGAGCATCAGCTGGCGGAGAACGTCGCGCTGCTGGTCGCCGAACTCGGCAAGTCCCACGCCCACATCCTGGCCCCGGCCACCACCACCGGCAAGAACTTCATGCCGCGGGTGGCTGCTTTGCTGGACGTGCAGCAGATCTCGGATATCTCCGCGGTCGAGTCCGCGGACACCTTCAAGCGCCCGATCTATGCCGGCAACGCCATCGCCACGGTGCAGTCGACGGATCCCGTCAAGTGCATCACCGTGCGGGCGACCGCGTTTGACGCGGTGGCGGCCGAGGGTGGTTCGGCGAGCGTCGAGAGCATCGACGCCGTCCACGATGCGGGTGTGTCGTCCTTCGTCGGCGAGGAACTCGCCGAGTCCGACCGCCCCGAGCTGACTGCTGCCAAGATCGTGATTTCCGGCGGTCGCGGGATGCAGAATGGCGAGAACTTCGAGATGCTGTACAAGCTCGCGGACAAGCTGGGTGCCGCGGTTGGCGCTTCCCGCGCCGCGGTCGATGCCGGGTTCGTGCCCAACGACATGCAGGTCGGCCAGACCGGCAAGATCGTGGCGCCGGAACTCTACGTCGCGGTCGGCATCTCGGGTGCCATCCAGCACCTGGCGGGGATGAAAGACAGCAAGGTCATCGTCGCGATCAACAAGGACGAGGAGGCGCCGATTTTCCAGGTCGCCGATTACGGCCTGGTCGCGGACCTCTTCGAGGCGGTCCCGGAACTGGAGAAACATCTCTGACCCCGGGTCGCTTGCGGTCAAGGAAAGACCCGGCCCGGCGCCGGGTCTTTTTTTGCGTGAATGGGTGCCGGTCAGCCCCGGTTCAGATTGCAGCCGGTAATATTGTCCCCGGTCTTGGGTAAAACGTGAGGCCTGCCGCCCGCAGGCCCGTTAACGGAGTACTTTCTTGAATCAATACCTGGCCCCCGTGTTCCGACCGTTGCTGCTCGTTGCGTTGCTTGCGGCGCTTCTCGCCGGATGCAGCGGCGTTCCGCCGCGACTGGAGAAGCCGGCGCTGACGGTGACCAATATCCGTTTCCTGGATGCCGGCCTGTTCGAGCAGCGCTACCGCATGACCCTGCGGGTCAAGAATCCCAATGCCGTGGGCCTGCCGGTGACCGGGGTCCGCTACGAGTTGCTGTTCCAGGGGGAGCCGTTTGCCGACGGTCTTTCCAACCAGCAGTTCGTGGTGCCCGCATATGGCGACGCAACCTTCGACGTCGACCTCACCACCAATATCCTCAAGACCGCGCGCCACATCGCCGGGTTGATCCGCGACAAGCAGGGTGAACTGGGATACGAGATGCGGGGCCACGTGGTGGTCGACATGCCGTTCGTCGGGCGGGTCCCGTTTTCCGAGCAGGGCACCATCCGCCTGAACTGAATCGTCCGCCGGGCACTGACAGGTGCCCGCATTTGACGCTAAACTTCAACTAGTAAAGCCAAATGTTTGCGGCGTCGGTGATTTATGGCCATCGAGTATCACATCGCCCTGGAAGACGGCAAACGGTTTGCCTTCAAGGTGAACCCGGAGCGTACTTACGTGGCCCCGGCGACTGCGGAGAACTGGGCAAAGCTCGACTATTGCCAGTGCTCCCACTGCCCCCTGAAGACCGCCGAACACAAGTTCTGCCCGGCCGCCGTGGACATCCAGGAAGTGGTCAAGACTTTTGCCAGGCTGCCCTCGGCCAACAAGGTCAAGGTCGTGGTGCGGGTGCCGGAACGCGACTACCACAAGAACACGACCCTCGAGGAGGCGTTGCGCGCGCTGATGGGGCTGATGATGTCCACCAGTGCCTGCCCGATTCTCGCCAAGCTGCGGCCGATGGGCGTGCATCACCTGCCGTTCGGTTCGACCGACGAGTTCATCATGCGCTCGGTGTCGTTCTACCTGCTGCAGCAATACCTGATTTCGAAAGAGGGCGGCAAGCCGGACTGGGAACTCAAGGGCCTGATGCAGCATAACCAGGAACTGCAAACCCTCAACCAGGCTTTCTGGAAACGGTTCCAGACGGTGTGCCAGGGAGACTCCGCGATCAAGGCCCTGATGGGCTTCTTCTCACTGTCCTCGAGCATGAGTTTCTCGATGGAACTGCAGATCCAGAAACTGCGCCGCAGGATCATGGGCAACAAGCCCGACCTGAATACCCTGATCAACCAGGCGAAGGGTTGACCCGCCGGCGCTCAGTCGGCTTCCACGTGGACCGTGAGCACATCGCAACGGGCGCGGTGCACGACATCATCCGTGGTCGACCCGAACAGCAGGGCGAAGCCGTGCCGGCCATGGCTGCCCACCACGATGAGATCGGCGCCCACTTCCTCGGCGAGACGCTGGATTTCCGCTTCCGGCCGGCCGAACACCACGTGGCGGCGGTCATCGGGAACTTCCAGCCGGGTGGCGAATTCCTCGAGCCGCTTGTGGGCGTGGTCGTTGACCTGTTCCTGGATCAGCGAGAGGTCGATGGGAATCTCGCCGCCGTAGGCAAAACTGAAGGGCTCGATGACGTGGACCAGGCTGATGGTCGCGCCGAGCCGTTCGGCCAGTTCGCGGGCGTGGTCGGCCACCGTGGACGACTCCTCGGTGAGGTCGAGGGCAAGCAGGATGTGCGAGTACAAGGCCATGACGGTTCAACGGTTCCGGTGAGCATGTCTGATGATTATAGGTTGAATCGCACTGTGGCCGGAGCCGTGTCCTGATGGCCTGGCTGGTTGTGATCACCGTGGGATTGCTGCTGGTCGGCTCGACCCTGTGGCTGCTGCCCTCGCCCCGCGAGCGTTACCAGATGGAACTGCGTCGCGTGGCCATGGAGGCGGGACTGCAGGTGCGCCTGCGCAAGCTCGAGGTGCCGGGTGACCGCGAGCCACGCGACTGCGCCGTCTACACCCTGCGTCGCGGCCACCACCAGGTCGAGCGTTTCGAACCGCGACTGCACGCCTGGCAACTGGTGCGCGGTGAGACCGCGTTCCTGGACCCGGTCGTTGCCGGCTGGAGCTACCTGGTGCGGCCCGAGGAGACCGCGGCCGTCCCGCTGGCCGCACTCGCGGAATTGCCCGCGACGGTGACTGCGCTGGCGTCGTCCCGCGATGGCATATCCGTATACTGGGACGAGCGTGGCGACGCGGACTCGGTGCGCGGGTTCGCCAGCCTGCTCGCAGGCCTGCTCGCCGCACAGGACTGAACGGGCGCTTGTGCGCGACGCGTCGGCTCGTTAGTCTGGTCAGAGATCATCCAGTTGCGCGCGACTGCCGCGTCGGGGGGAGGGGAAGTTGCCGACACGCCTTGTGACCATGGGACTCGTGATTGCCCTGTTCGGGGCGACGTCCGTCGCGGCCGAGGATGCGGGTTTCCCGGGCGGGGCGTTCGTGCCTGCGGAGTCCCTGCCGGTGGTGCAGGCTGACCCACGGCCGCCCATGGTGCAGCTCCAGGACCTGCTGTCCGCCCCGCGTCCCGATTTCCAGGCCATCTTCGAACTGGTGCACACCAACGGCATGGATGCGGGCATGTTGTTCGGCGCCATCCAGACGCTGGTGGTGGGCGACGTGCTGGACGAGGCCGCCCTGGCCGGTTTGTGGGACGAGTTCCAGGCCGCGGGCTCCAGCGACCGTGGCGGCCCCCTGCCATCTGCCGGATTGCGGGAGCGGCAGCGGAGCCTGTTGCAGGGGCTGGGCGCGGTACTCGAACACAACCCCGGCGTGGCCATGCTCATTCACCAGGATCTGCCGACGCTGGAAGACGAACCCGGGGGCGAGGTGGAACGCCTCCTGCACGGACCCGGTGGCGCGGGACGCGACGCGATCGAGCGTCTCCCGGTACCGGAACCGTTGGTCGACCCGGTGCACACACCCGGCGGCCTGCCGGGATTGCCGTGAGGCCGGGGAATGTCCGGGAACCGCATGCGCGTATGGCCGGAACGCGCGGGGAACGAAATCGGAAGGAAGGGGAAATGAAGAGATCCAGGGACACGGAGACCGCACCTACCGCGAGGATCCTGGTGGCGGGCCTGCTGCTGGGCCTGGCCGCTTGCGCCGCACAGGAGCAACCCGCGGTCAAGCCGCCGCCGCCCGCCGCCAAGCCCTCACCGGAAGAACGCAACGCCGCGGCGATCGCGGAACCCGTGACCACCACGGAGAAGGTGCGGATCTATCGTTATCCCACCGTGGATCGCTATCGCACGCAAAAGCTCGAGGTTCGCGATATCACGTTCTTCGACGTGTCCGATTCCGAGCAGGTGACCAACAGCGACGCCCACGAGTTCGCGCCGTCGCCCTCGCCGGACGGTGCGCGGGTCCTGGTCAGCGTGGAAACCGGTGACGGCAACCCGCGGGACAGCCGCCTCGCGCTGGTCGATCCCGCGCGGCGCAGCGTGGTCGGCACCCTGGGGACCGCCGGCGCACAGGCTGACTGGTTCCCCGACGGGCGCCGCATCGTGTTCCTCGATACCGAGCGCAAGCGCCTGGCCTACACCGAGGTGGATCGCCCGTCCGACCGCAGGTTCGCGCGCTGGACCCTGGTCGGGAATGACGGATCCCCCGCGGTTTCGCCCGATGGCAGCAGGATCGCCTTCGAGACCCGGTCCGCGGGTTCGAGTCGCCTGCAGATCCTGGAGTCCGGTGATTCCTCCGCCAGCTCCCTGGGCGAGGGCGCGGCCCCCGAATGGCACCCGGACGGCAGGCGGATCGTCTTTCACCGCGCCGAGGGCCAGTGGAACCAGATCTACACCATGGACCTCGGCGACCGCCGCGCGCGGCGCCTGACCCGGGTTCCGTTCAATGCCTGGAACGCGAGCTATTCGCCCGATGGCCAGTGGATCGCGTTCAGCGGTGATCCCGACGGTGCGGCCGATATCTACATCATGGCCGCGGACGGCACCGGCATGCGGCGCCTGACCCGTGGCTCGTCCGCAGAGCACTCCCCGGCCTGGTCGGTGGACGGCTACATCTACTTCGCCAGTGATGCCAGGCAGCGCGCCGATTCCGACGTCACCAACATCTGGCGCCTGAAGCCGGACGGCATCAGTGTTGCCAGCCGCGGCGTGGCCCGCTGAAGGGACCTGCGCACGCCCCCGGCCGGGTCCTTGATCCGCCTCATCTCCCGGTAACCGCGAAGCGGATGCGGTGCGCCACGGGGCCCGTTGGGGTGGCCCGCGGTTGTCGGTCAGTTATTCCCCACCGCAGCGCGGTGCGTGACTGAAGGAAAATATCAATTTCCGGGCCTATCCCCATGTTCCCGGTCAGATTCCTGCCGGCGCCGCGCGAATGCCGCCGGGCAGGGCCCCGCGCGAGCCGGTGGTCTTCCCGCAATTCATTGACAAATCGCGTATTTTCACCGATGTTTTCTGACTCGCCACGGCGTTTGTACGAGCGCCGGAAACGCGCCGCGCATGCGCGCGACCCGGGTGACCGAACCACAAGAACGCATTCATCCAGACAACCTGACAGAGCGGAGAAGCCTGCATGATTTACAAGGGCAAAGCGATCACTGTGAAGGACATCGGTGACGGAATCGCCGAACTCAACTTCGACCTCCAGGGAGAGTCCGTCAACAAGTTCAACGCGCTGACCCTGGAAGAACTCGGGAAGGCGGCAGAGAAGCTGGCCAAGGAGAAAAAGATCAAGGGCTGCGTGGTGACCAGCGGCAAGCCGGTATTCATTGTCGGCGCCGACATCACCGAGTTCACCGACCTGTTCGCACTGCCCGAGAAAGACCTGATCGGCTGGGTCGAGAAGGCCAACCTGGTCTTCAACCAGGTCGAGGACCTGCCGTTCCCGACCGTGACCGCGATCAACGGCATTGCCCTGGGCGGCGGCTTCGAAATGTGCCTGTCCACCGATTACCGGGTGATGTCCAGCAGGGCCAAGGTTGGTCTGCCGGAAGTGAAGCTGGGCCTGTTCCCGGGCTTCGGCGGCACCGTGCGCCTGCCGCGGGTGATCGGCGCGGACAATGCCATCGAGTGGATCTGTGCCGGCAAGGAGCACCGTCCCGACGCCGCCCTCAAGGTGGGCGCGGTGGACGCCGTGGTCGAACCGGACAAGCTGATGGATGCCGCCAAGAAGATGCTGGCCCAGTGCATCGAGGGCAAGCTGGACTGGAAGGAAAAGCGCCAGGAGAAACTGGTCAAGCTGAACCTGAACCAGATGGAAAGCATGATGACCTTCGAGACCTCGAAGGCCTTCGTCGCCGGCCAGGCGGGTCCCAACTACCCGGCCCCGGTCACCGCCATCAAGGCGATGCAGAAGCACGCGACGATGGACCGCGAAAAGGCCCTCGCCGTCGAGGCCGAGAACTTCGTGAAGATGGCCAAGACCCCGGTCTCGGCCAGTCTCATTGGTCTGTTCCTCAACGACCAGGAACTCAAGCACAAGGCCAAGAAACTGCAGCCCAAGGCCCGCGAGGTCAAGCAGGCGGCGGTACTCGGCGCCGGCATCATGGGTGGCGGCATCGCCTACCAGTCGGCGTACAAGGGCACGCCCATCCTCATGAAGGACATCGCCGAGCCGGCCCTGCAACTGGGCCTGACCGAGGCCACCAAGCTGCTCGACAAGCTGGCCAGCAAGGGCCGCATCGACAACCGCAAGCTGGCCGAGACCCTGGCCATGATCCGGCCCACCCTGAGCTACGGTGACTTCGGTACGGTCGACCTCGTGGTCGAGGCGGTGGTCGAGAACCCCAAGGTCAAGAAGGCCGTGCTGGCGGAACTCGAGGATCAGGTGGGCGAGGACACGATCCTCACCTCCAACACCTCGACGATCTCCATCACCCACCTTGCGGAGGATCTCAAGCGTCCGGAGAACTTCTGCGGCATGCACTTCTTCAACCCGGTGCACATGATGCCCCTGGTCGAGGTGATCCGTGGTGAGAAATCCAGCGAGGAGGCGATCGCCACCACCGTGGCCTACGCCACGGCCATGGGCAAGAACCCGATCGTGGTCAACGACTGCCCGGGCTTCCTCGTCAACCGGATCCTGTTCCCGTACTTCGCGGGCTTCAACCTGCTGCTCAACCACGGGGCGGACTTCCCGCGCATCGACAAGCTGATGGAGCGTTTCGGCTGGCCGATGGGCCCGGCCTACCTGCTCGACGTGGTCGGCATCGACACCGCCCACCACGCCCGCGAGGTGATGGCGGAGGGCTTCCCGGACCGTATGAAGGATCCCAACCGCAACGCGCTGGACGTCATGTACGAGGCCGAGCGCTACGGGCAGAAGAACAAGAAGGGCTTCTACGTCTACGAGGAAGACAAGCGCGGCAAGCCGAAGAAGGTGCTCGACGATTCCGTCTACGGCATGATCAAGCCGGTCATCGTCGAGGAGCGGGAACTGACCGACGAGCAGATCATCGAACGGATGATGGTCCCCTTGTGCATCGAGACCGTACGCTGCCTGGAGGACAACATCGTCGACGATCCCTCCGAGGCCGACATGGGTCTCATCTACGGTATCGGCTTCCCTCCGTTCCGCGGCGGCGCCCTGCGCTACATCGATTCCTTCGGCATGGAGGAATTCTGTCGGATCGCTGACCAGTACGCGGACCTCGGTCCCCTGTACCATCCGACCGACAAGATGCGCGACATGGCGAAGAAGGGCGACAAGTACTTCGGTTAATCAGAGAATTCATCACAGGAGCTGACACACATGGCAGTCCAACCTCTTCCCAACGACCCGGTGGTGGTCGATTTCGTGCGTTCCCCGATGGGACGCTCCAAGGGCGGCGCGTTCCGCAACGTGCGTGCCGAGGACATTTCCGCGAACCTGATCGACGCGCTGTTCGATCGCAACCCGGACGTCAAGCCGGCGGACACCGAGGACGTCATCTGGGGTTGCGTCAACCAGACCCTGGAGCAGGGCTGGAACATCGCCCGCATGGCCTCCCTGCTGACGCAGATTCCGCACACCTCGGGTGGGCAGACGGTGAGCCGCCTGTGCGGGTCCTCCATGTCCGCGCTGCATACCGCCGCGCTCTCGATCATGGGCAACCAGGGCGACCAGTTCGTTATCGGCGGGGTGGAGCACATGGGCCACGTCGGCATGATGCACGGCGTCGACCCCAACCCGCGCCTCAGCAAGTACGCGGCGAAAGCGTCGGGCATGATGGGCCTGACCGCCGAGATGCTGGGCAAGATTC
Organism: Pseudomonadales bacterium; assembly: GCA_041588495.1. Lineage (GTDB taxonomy): Bacteria > Pseudomonadota > Gammaproteobacteria > Pseudomonadales > JBFGWM01 > JBFGWM01. The sequence continues at coordinate 18,081 of JBFGWM010000027.1, forward strand.
ACGGCATCAAGCGCGAGGACCAGGACGCCTTCGGCGCCCGTTCCCACGCCCGCGCCCACGACGCCACGGTCAGCGGCCGCTTCAAGAACGAGATCGTGCCGATGGAAGGGCACGATGAGCTCGGCGTCCGGGTGCTGATCGAGCAGGACGAGACCATCCGCCCGGAGACCACGGTGGAAAGCCTCAGCCAGCTGCGCCCGGTGTTCGATCCCAAGAGCGGGACCATCACCGCGGGTACCGCGTCGCAGATCTCTGACGGCGCCTCGGCCATGCTGGTCATGTCCAAGGCCAAGGCGGACGCCCTCGGCCTCAAGCCCATGGCGCGCATCGTCGGCATGGC
>JBFGWM010000028.1:0-17859 GCA_041588495.1 Pseudomonadales bacterium
AAGCCGAGGGCCCGCTCGGCAGCCTCCTCCGGGGGAAGCCCGTCCCGCGCGATCAGCAGGTGAACCGATTCCACCGGGTCGCCTTCCGTGCTCCAGAACGCCAGTTCCCCGAGACGCATGAGCAGGGCCGAGATGAAAATCTCCTCCTGGTGCTGCACCTTCATCGAGCGCGCGAGGTTCCGAGCCTGGACCGCGGCATGGAACGACTCGGCCAGGGACTCCAGGAGGTGTTCACGGGGATTCTCGCCGAGCAGGCTCTCGATGAGGCGGATGGAGATACAGATCTCGCGAATCTGCTCGAAACCGAGCAGGACCACGGCACGGCTGATGGTGGTGATCGGCGGGTTGCCGCGATTGTAGTGAACCGAGTTGGCAATGCGCAGGACCTGGGTGGTGAACGTCGCGTCGCGCAGGATGACCTCGGCAAGCTGGTCGGCGATGCTGCCCCGGTCCATGGCCAGGTCGTTGAGTTCCTGGACCACGCTGGTGAGCGCAGGCAGTTCGAGGTCTCCGAGGCCAGCCACCCATTCATTCAGCGACTTCCTGCCCTGCGCCATGCGTGCTCCCGTTGCGGTTCCCGGATCCCTGTCCCAGTGTAGCCGAGGCAGGCCGCCGCCCGCCCTTTCAACCGGCCGGTCTTCTTGTTAGTTTTACCGCTCAATGAGCATGCGAGGATGATCCGGTGCCCGCCCAGCCTCACCCGGTCCGAACCGCCGGTTTTTTATCCAGACGCAGGCGCCGCCGAACGGTCGCGGCATTCCTGCTTGTGCTGGCCGCGGCGCCCGCAAGCACGCTCGGAGAGACCATCCGCGCGCACGGGATCGCCCTCCACGGCGACCTGAAGTACCCGTCCGATTTCACGCACTTCGATCACGTGAACCCGGACGCGCCACGGGGCGGCAGCGTGACCCTGATGGGCCACGGCACCTTCGACAGCCTCAACCCGTACATCCTCAAGGGTCGCAGCCCCTTCAACTCGCCGGGCCTGTACGCGTACGGGATCACGGAACTCAACGAAACCCTGCTGGTCGGGACCGGGAGCTATTCCTCGTCCGGGGATGAGGCCCAGTCGGCCTACGGGCTGATCGCGGAATCCATCGAGTACCCGCCTGACCGCAGCTGGGTGATCTTCAATCTGCGCCCCGAGGCGCGCTTCCACGACGGCACGCCGATCACTGCGGACGACGTGGTGTTCTCCTACAACGTGCTGCTGGAGCACGGGCACCCGCGCTTCCGCAATATCTACCGCAACGTGGCGGCAGTGGAGAAACTGGACCGCCTGCAGGTGAAATTCACCTTCAGCGGCGAGGACAACCGCATGATGCCCCTGCGCGCGGGCGAACTCCCGGTGATGAGCAAGCGCCACTGGGAGGGTCGTGATTTTTCCAGGGCCTCCCTGGAGCCGCCGCTCCTCAGCGGCCCGTATCGCGTCAGCGCGGTCAAACCCGGACACTCGGTCACCTTCGAGCGGGTCAGGGACTTCTGGGGCCGCGACCTGCCCGTCTACCGCGGGCGCTACAACTTCGACCGCGTGCACGTCGATTTCTACCGCGACCTGACCGTGGCCCTGGAGGCGTTCAAGTCGGGCGCCTACGACGTCCACCTCGAATACATCTCGCGCAACTGGAAGTCCGCCTACGACCACCCGGCGGTCCGCGACGGGCGCATCGTCAAGGAGGAGATTCCCCACCAGGTCGCCCAGGGCAGCCAGGCGTTCTTCTTCAATACCCGCCGCGAGAAGTTCAAGGACCGCCGGGTCCGCGAGGCCCTCGGCTACCTGTTCGACTACGAGTGGACCAACCGCAATATCTTCAGCGATGCGTACACCCGCTCGCAGACCTATTTCCCCAACTCGGAACTTGCCGCCCGCGGCCTGCCGTCGGCGGGGGAACTGGCGATCCTGGCGCCCTATCGCGAGCAGCTGCCCGAGGAACTGTTCACCCGCGAGTTCAAGCTGCCCGTCACCGACGGGTCCGGCCAGATCCGCAAGAACCAGCGCGCGGCGCTGCGCCTGCTGCGGGCGGCCGGGTGGGAACTGACGGACGGGCGCATGGTCCACACTGTCAGCGGCCGCCCCTTCGAAATCGAAATGCTGATCTACCAGGCCTCCACGGCCCGCGTGGTCCAGCCGTGGCGCAAGAACCTGGAACGGGTCGGCATCCGCATGGACATCCGTACCGTCGATACCACCCAGTTCAAGCAGCGCCTGGACAACTTCGACTTCGACATCACCATCTATTCGCTGCCCCAGTCCCTCTCGCCCGGTTATGAACAGCGCGAGTACTTCCATTCATCGACCGCCGACATCAAGGGACAGCGCAACCTGGTGGGCGTACGCCATCCGGTGGTGGACCGCCTGGTCGACCTGGTGATCAGCGCACCGGACCGTCCCTCGCTGGTGACCCGGGTCCGCGCCCTGGACCGGGTGCTGCTCTGGGAGCACTACAGCATCCCGCACTGGCACATCGGCTATCACCGCATTGCCTACTGGAACCGCTTCGAGCGGCCCGCGGTCCAACCGAAGTACAATCTCGGCTTCGAGAACTGGTGGCTCAAGGACACGGAACGCAAGTGAGCGCCGTGCAACCCCCGCTGAAAAGGAATTCGCTCCCATGAGACCGATCCAACGCAACCTGCTGCCCGTCCTGCTGGCGCTGCTGCCGGCCGTGGCCCCCGCGGAGGACATCCTGCGCAGTCACGCGGTGGCCATGCACGGCAAACCAAAATACGCGGCGGACTTCACCCATTACGAGTACGCCAATCCCGCGGCGCCGACGGGCGGACACGTGCGGCGAGAAGCGATCGGCAGTTTCGACAGCCTCAACCCGTTCATCATGAAGGGCATCCCGGCCACCGGTCTCGAGCTGGTCTATGACACCCTCATGGTCGCTTCTGCCGACGAGCCGTTTTCCATGTACGGCCTGCTCGCCGCGGAAATCGAGATGCCGGCCGACCGTTCCTGGGTCATCTTCCGCCTGCGGCCCGAGGCGCGCTTCAGCGACGGGCGCGCGGTGACCGCGCAGGACGTGGTGTTCACCTTCAAAACCCTGTTCCAGCAGGGTCGGCCATTCTTCAAGGCCTACTACGGTAACGTGAAAAGCGTCACCGCCATCGACGCCTTGACAGTGAAGTTCGAGTTCCAGCCCGGCGACAACCGCGAACTGGCGCTCATCGTCGGCCAGCTGCAGGTGCTGCCGCAGCATTACTGGAAGGACCGCGACTTCCAGAACGTCTCCCTTGATCCGCCGGTCGGCTCCGGCCCCTACGTGGTGGAAAAAGTCGAGGCCGGGCGCAGCATCACCTACCGGCGCAACCCGAAATACTGGGGCCGCGACCTGCCGGTGCGCCGTGGCAGTAACAACTTCGAACGCATCACTTTCGACTATTACCGTGACACCACGGTGTCCCTGGAGGCGTTCAAGGCGGGCGAGTACGACTTCCGGGTGGAGAACAACTCCAAGCTCTGGGCAACCGCCTATACCGGTCCCGCGGTGGAAAAAAAGCTGATCCGCACCGAGGCCATTCCCCACGAGAACCCGACCGGCATGCAGGGCTTCGTGTTCAACACGCGCCGCGCCAAGTTCGACGACCGTCGCGTGCGCCGTGCCCTCGGCGAGGTGTTCGACTTCGAGTGGACCAACCGCAACCTTTTCTACGGGCAGTACACGCGAACGCAGAGTTACTTCTCCAACTCGGAACTGGCCTCCAGCGGCCTGCCCTCGCCCGCGGAACTGGCGATCCTCAGCCGTTACCGCGACCGGGTTCCACCGGAAGTGTTCACCAGCGCCTACACCGCGCCGACCACCGATGGCAGCGGCAATATCCGCACCAATCTGCGCACGGCCATCCGCCTGCTGCGCGAGGCCGGCTGGGTCGTGCGCGACGGGCGCCTGGTGCACGGCAAAACCGGGGATCCGATGGAGATCGAGATCCTGATGTACGACGGCGCATTCCAGCGGGTCGTACACCCCTACATCCAGAACCTCGAGAAACTCGGAATTCGCGCCCAGGTCCGCATGGTCGACGTCAACCAGTACGTGAACCGCCTGCGCGAGTTCGACTTCGACATGATCATTGGCAGCTTTCCGCAATCGAGCTCGCCCGGCAACGAGCAGCGCGAGTTCTGGGGCTCCGCCTTTGCCGACCGGCCCGACAGCCGCAACCTGATCGGCGTGCGTGACCCGGTGGTCGACGAACTCATCGAACTGGTCATCAGCGCGCCGGACCGCCAGTCCCTGGTCAGCCGCACCCGCGCCCTGGACCGCGTCCTGCTGTGGAATCACTACGTGGTGCCGCAGTGGCACATCCGCGCGTACCGGGTAGCGTTCTGGGACAAGTTCCGGCGCCCCGCCGTGGCTCCCAAGCACGAGTTCGGTTTCCAGTACTGGTGGATCGACCGCGAGCTGGAGAAGCGGGTCGAGGGGCAGCGCGCCAGCCTGTTCCGCAAATGACCCCGCGCACTCTGCCGCGCCCGGCACACTGAACGGCTGCCATGTCCGCCTATATCCTGCGTCGCCTGCTGCTGATGATCCCCACCCTGCTGGGGATCATGGTGATCAATTTCGTCATCGTACAGGTGGCGCCCGGCGGGCCCGTGGAACAGATGATCGCCGAACTGCAGGGTCTCGACGTCAGCGCCACCTCGCGCTTCGCCGGGGGCGGCGGGGGCGAGGTCTCGGCACAGTCCAGCAGCGGCGACGGCGGCTACCGTGGCGCCCAGGGTCTCGACCCCGACCTCATCGCCGAGATCGAGAAGCTGTACGGCTTCGACAAGCCGGCCCACGAGCGCCTGTTGACGATGCTGGGCAACTACCTGGTGTTCGATTTCGGCGAGAGTTTCTTCCGCGACAAGACCGTGATCGAACTCATCATCGAGAAGCTCCCGGTATCGATTTCCCTGGGCCTGTGGACCACGCTGCTGGTCTACCTGATCTCGATTCCCCTCGGCATCCGCAAGGCGGTGCAGCACGGCTCCCGCTTCGACGTGTGGACCAGTTCCATCGTCATCATCGGCTACGCCATTCCCAACTTCCTGTTTGCCATCCTGCTCATCGTGCTGTTCGCCGGCGGCACGTATTTCAGCTGGTTCCCGTTGCGCGGGCTGACGTCATCGAACTGGGAGGAACTGTCGCTGCTCGGCAAGATCGCCGACTACTTCTGGCACATCACCCTGCCGGTACTGGCCTCCGTGATCAGCAGCTTCGCCACCCTCACCATGCTGTCCAAGAACTCGTTTCTCGACGAGATCAACCGCCAGTACGTGATGACCGCGCGGGCCAAGGGGCTCACCGAGCGGCGGGTCCTGTACGGGCACGTGTTTCGCAATGCCATGCTGCTGATCATCGCCGGCATGCCGGCGGCGCTGATCGGCATCTTCTTTACCGGTTCCCTGCTGATCGAGGTGATCTTCTCCCTCGACGGTCTCGGCCTGCTCGGCTTCGAGGCGGTCATGAACCGCGACTACCCGGTGATCTTCGGCACCCTGTACATCTTCACCCTGATCGGCCTCATCCTGAAACTGATCAGCGACATCACCTACGTGCTCGTGGACCCGCGCATCGATTTCGAGAGCCGGGAGGGCTGACATGCGCGGAATCCGCCTCAGCCCCATCAACCAGCGTCGCGTCGCGCAGTTCCGCGCCAACCGGCGCGGCTACTGGTCACTGTGGATTTTCCTCGCACTGTTCGGCCTGAGCCTGTTCGCAGAGCTGCTCGCCAACGACCGTCCCCTGCTGGTGTATCACGACGGCGACCTGTTCTACCCGGTATTCGTCGACTACCCGGAAACCGATTTCGGCGGCGAATTCGCCACCGAGGCCGACTACAAGGACCCCTACGTCCGCGAACTCATCGAGGCAAACGGCTGGATGCTGTGGCCCCCGATCCGCTACAGCTTCGATACCATCAACTACGACCTGCCCACGCCGGCGCCCTCCCCGCCCAGTGCCGAGAACTGGCTGGGAACCGATGACCAGGGACGCGACGTGGTCGCGCGCCTGATCTACGGGTTCCGCATCTCGGTGCTGTTCTCGCTGACCCTGACCATCATCTCCTCCATCATCGGCGTCGCGGTCGGCGCGGTGCAGGGTTTTTACGGGGGTCGCGTGGACCTCATCGGGCAGCGCTTCATCGAGATCTGGTCGGGGCTGCCGGTGCTGTTCCTGCTGATCATCCTGTCCAGCCTCGTGCAGCCGAATTTCTGGTGGCTGCTGGGCATCATGCTGCTGTTCAACTGGATGAACCTGGTCGACGTGGTGCTCGCCGAGTTCCTGCGTGGCCGCAACCTGGAGTACGTGCGCGCGGCGCGCGCCCTCGGTCTCGGCAACGGCACCATCATGTTCCGGCACATCCTGCCCAACGCGATGATCGCCACCATGACCTTCATGCCGTTCCTGTTCACCGGCGGGGTCAGCACCCTGACCGCCCTCGACTTCCTGGGCTTCGGCATGCCGCCGGGCTCGCCCTCCCTCGGTGAACTCGTCGCCCAGGGCAAGGCGAACCTGCATGCGCCGTGGCTCGGCCTGTCCGCGTTCTTCGTCCTCGCCATCATGCTCAGCCTGCTGGTGTTCATCGGCGAGGCCGCCCGCGACGCCTTCGACCCGAGGAAACGCTGATGACCCACAAGGGCGAAACCATCCTCGAGGTCCGCGACCTGGCCGTCGATTTCAGCAGCGGCCAGTCCACCGTGCACGCGGTGCGCGGCGTCTCCTTCGACATCCACGCAGGACGCACCCTCGCGGTGGTCGGCGAAAGCGGCTCCGGGAAATCGGTGTCGGCGTTGTCCATTCTGCGCCTGCTGCCGTATCCGAAGGCCAGCCATCCTTCGGGCAGCATCCGCTACCGGGGCGAGGAACTGCTGAGCGCCGCGGAACCCGCCATGCGCGGCATCCGTGGCAACCGCATTGGCATGATCTTCCAGGAACCGATGACCTCCCTGAACCCGCTGCACACCATCGAGAAACAGATCGGCGAGGTGCTGTCCCTGCACAAGGGACTGGCGGGCAACAAGATCACCGAGCGCGTGGTCGAACTCCTGGAACTGGTGCACATTCCGAACCCCCGCAGTCGCCTGAGCGCATTCCCCCACGAACTGAGCGGCGGACAGCGCCAACGGGTGATGATCGCCATGGCCCTCGCCAACGAGCCTGACCTGCTGATCGCGGACGAGCCCACCACGGCCCTCGACGTCACCGTGCAGGCACAGATCCTCGACCTCCTGCAGGAACTGCAGGAACGCATGGGCATGGCCATCCTGCTGATCACCCACGATCTCGGCATCGTCCGCCACGTCGCCGACGAGGTCGCGGTGATGTACCGCGGGAAGATCGTCGAGCAGGGGGAGAAAGACCGCATCTTCGCCGCGCCGCAGAACGACTACACGCGCACCCTGCTGGATGCCGAACCCGGGGGCGGCCCCTCACCGAAACCCGAACAGGGTGAGCCGGTTCTGCGACTGGAGGACCTCCGGGTGTGGTTCCCGATCCGCCGCGGGTTCCTCAAGCGGACCGTGGGTCATGTCAAGGCGGTGGACGGCATCAGCCTGGACCTGTACCGGGGGCACAGCCTCGGGATCGTCGGCGAGAGCGGCTCGGGCAAGACCACGCTCGGGCTCGCCACCCTCCGCCTGCTGGAATCCGAGGGGCGTATCGTGTTTCTCGGCAACACCGTCCATGACCGCAACCAGCGCGCGGTGCGTCCCCTGCGCAAGCAGATGCAGATCGTGTTCCAGGACCCCTTCGGCAGTCTCAGCCCGCGCATGTCGGTGGGCGAGATCGTCAGCGAGGGACTCGCCATCCACTTCCCCGGCGAGCGACACCGGCACACCGAGATGGTGATCCAGGCGCTCGCCGAGGTGGGACTCGACCCGGAAACCCGCAACCGCTATCCCCACGAGTTCTCCGGGGGACAGCGCCAGCGTATCGCCATTGCCCGCGCGCTGGTGCTGAAACCGGAACTCATCATCCTCGACGAGCCAACCTCGGCCCTGGATCGCACGGTGCAGTCACAGATCATCGACCTCCTCCGCGACCTGCAGGCGCGCCACCAGCTCAGTTACATCTTTATCAGTCACGACCTCGCCGTGGTCCGCGCGCTGTGCCACGACATCCTGGTCATGAAGGACGGACGGGTGGTTGAGCGGGGACCGGCGGAAACGGTGTTCACGCAACCCCGGGAGACGTATACCCAGGAATTGCTGGCCGCGGCGTTTCACGCCTGAGTGACCGACCCGGCGTCGCCAACGCGTACCCGCCCCGGTCAACCGCCGGGGGCGACGGGTTCAACGGTGGCCGCCTGGCGACGGCGCGGATCATAGGCACCACGCACGAACATCTGCGCATGCAGCAGGCGCAGGGACACCGGGGGGTCGAGGCGACCGGCGTAACGCTCCCAGGTGTCGCGGGCCAGGTCCAGTTCATTCTGCGCCAGCGCGCCGACCAGCATCGCGCTCAGCGCCCGCGCCGATAGCGACGTGGCCGGAATCGGCCCCGGCGGCAGGAGTTCCCACCCCATGCCCAGCATGCGCTCGAAGTCGCGCGAGGCAACCGCGTCGTACAACTCGAGCCATTCCACGCCCCCGGCGGGCAGTCGGTCGCGGCACGGGTGCCGGAGCAGGGTTTCCCAGATCACCCGGGACTCATCGTATTCGAGAAACGGGAGCACCATCTTGGCAATCCGGTGCACCGACGGCATCCACACCGTTTCCAGTTCCGCGGGATCACAGCCCGATGCGTTTCCGGCAAGAATACTCGCCGCACCGCGATCATCCGGCGTCAGTGTCACCGCGGCCAGGTCGCCGCTGCCCTGCCGCGCCCGGAAATAGCCGGCCAGGTTGCGCGCCGTGTCGATACGACGATCAATGGAATAAAACTCTGCCGGTTCCTCTTCAACATTACCGGTCCGAGGCACCCCGTCCAAAAGACGCAGCACGGGGATCGCGGCGTACTTGATTTCCGGCAGCTCACGGACCCCGCGATTGATGTAACGGGCACGGACCGAGCGGGTATCCACATACGGGAAATAGTCTGAGTTGGCCGGCACCGGGTAGGAATCGAACAGTGGCCCCAGCAAGTCCGAGCTTCCCACCAGGCGTTCCCCGAGATCGGAGAGATCGCGCATGCCGATGGATTCCAGGCGCTCCCGCATGCCGGGAATCGCGAACACGCGCGCGTCCGCCGGCGGCACCCGGCCATTCCGCGAGGCCACGATGAGGATGTCGAAATCGTTGGTGAAGTAGATCTCATAGTGCGGAAATGCCGAGGACATCGCACGCATCACCGACACCAGCAACGACATGTCGAACTCGTAGAGGTGCAGCCACTGCACCAGCAGCCCGTCGTCGGCCAGGTAGCGGGCAACCAGCTGGTAGAACTCGGCCGTGTAAAGGCTCGCGATTCCGCTCACCCATGGATTGGAGGGTTCCGACACCACCAGGTCGTAGCGGATCCCGGAATGCAGGAAAAAGGTCTTCGCGTCCTCGATGTGCAGCCTGCTGCGTGGATCGTCGAACGTCGGCGCGACGATCGGGCCGAAATTGCGCGCCGCCTCGATCATGGCCGGCTCGATTTCGATGGTATCGACCCACTCGAGACCTGGATCGGACAACAGCGCCGCGCTGGTCAGGCCGGATCCCATCCCGACCACGGCGGCCCGCTTCGGATCCGGGTGCATGGAGAGCGGCACCGCCCCGAGCAGGACCGTGGTCATCAGGTCCGGTGAAACCTTACCGTCCCGGCGCAGGCCGGCATCCGGTTTGCCGTTGGTGCTCAGCGTGTCAGCCTCCTCGAGGCGGCTGAAATCCACCGAGGCGGTTTTACCGTCCCGGTGGAAGACCACCTCCCGGGTCGGGTTGATGGTCCCATAACGGTACACGCCGGATGCCATTTTCACCGGGTCGAGCTGGTACATGAAGCCAACCCCGGCCAGCACCAGCACGACCACCGTGATCGCGCGCCGCCACGTGGGCAGCGAGACGCCGCCCCACCGCGGGGCGAGCAGGACGATTCCCAGGACCAGGTCGAGCGCCGCACCGATCCCCACCACGTACTTGAGCCCGAGGGTCGCGATCACCAGGTGCACGGCGACCACGACGCCGAGGATCGCGCCCGCGGTGTTCGCCGCGTACACCGCGCCGATCGCGCGTTCGCCAAACCCGGAGCCGAGCAGCATGCGCGTCAGCAGGGGCAGGGTCATCCCGGCGAACACCGTCGCCGGCAGCATGATCACCAGGCAGATGCCGTGACTGAACAGGTTGAACAGGGCATAGCCGGCGTCGTTGCGCTCCAGCGCCGACAGCGCAAACGCCATCCAGTTGAAGGTCTGGTCATACACCAGCATCGAGCCCAGGGCACACAGTCCCATCAGCAACTGGATCACACCCAGGGTGCGGAACAGGTTGGTCTGCCCGTCGATGCGCTTGTGGATCCAGTACCCGCCAAGCGCCAGTCCGAGGATGAAGGCGCTGAGCATCAATTCAAAGGCGTGGGTCGATGAGCCGAGTACCAGGCTCAGCATGCGGATCCAGCCGATCTCGTACATGAACGACGCCATGCCGGTCACCGCCGCCACCACCAGCAGGCCGGCGACCAGGCTACCACGCGGAGCGACTCCCGGTTGCCGGCCCGCGTCCTCCGGCGCCTGTAACGGCGGATCCTGGCGACGGCGCGCGAGCATCCACACGATCAGCGCGAGCAGTGCATTGAGGAGCCCTGCCGTGAACACCGCGCCCGGCAGGCCGATACGCGGCACGAACCAGAATCCGTTGGCCAGCACCCCGACGGCGCCGCCGATGCTGTTACAGAAATACAGCAGCGCGATGCGACTCCCGGTACGTCCGGGAAACGCGCGCAGCAATCCGCCGCTCATGAGCGGGAAAGTCATGCCGAGAAGCACGGACTGGGGCAGGATCAGCAGCCCGGCAACCGTCCATTTCAGGACATGCACCTGGACGGGCGAGGCGAGACCGGGAATCAGGATCTCGTTGACGTGGCCGGTGATCCCGGTGAACAGCGCGTGGAAGGTCAGACCGAACAGCGCGACCAGGCCCTCGACCACCGCGTAGGCCAGCAGCAGGTTTTTCAGGCGCACGCTGTAGCGCCCGGCAATCGCCGAACCCAGTGCCATGCCGCCCATGAAAATGCACAGCACCAGGACCTGCGCGTAGGCCGCGTGTCCCAGGAACAGGCGGAAATAATGGCTCCAGATCGACTCGTAGATCAGCCCGGCAAATCCGGACAGGGCAAAAATGGCGAGATAGACCCGGAACGCGCTGACACCGCCCTGCGGGGAATTTCCTGGTTCAGTCATGGACCCTGGTCACGGCATACAGAACAGGCCCGCATAGTAATGCACGGCGCGCTGCTTGGCACGCTTGGCGCCGCGAAGACGCTCTCCGGCCATGGAAGGGGCAGGTCAGGGGTTGCGGGTCAGATCGGTGAGGTTGCCGTTCCAGATCATCGAGAGGCGGCTGGGGGTCAGTTCGAGCACCTCGGAACGCATGGTTTCCCAACCGAGTTCCCCCGTTGTATCACCGGTACGGCTGGTGAGCTGGGCCTGGCTGACCCGGATCATGATGTTCTGCCCCTCGAATTTCCATGCACCTTCGACGTGCATCCGCCAGGTGGTGCCGGGCTGGACCACATCGATGGAAACGTCGCCGTTGCGCCGGAACAACCAGCTGTGCTGGTTGCCCAGTTCATCGTGACCGGTCCAGGTGCCCTGTAAAGCCTTGATTCGCTCAACGTCCTCGCCGAGCGGATCCGGCCGGGAATCGGCGCCCGGGGCGCGATTGCGATCGCTGTAATGCACCACCCCGTTCTCGTCGACCCAGCGGTAGACGTCGCGCTTGCCATCTCGCGCCACAGCCACGGAAAACGGGACGACAACGAGCAGGAGGCAGATCAGACGGCGGCGGGAAAACATGTGGAATCCTCGGTAAGCCACTGTAAAAACACTTTCATGAACACAATTTCATGATAGATCACCGGCCCTACCACAGGAAGCGCCATCAACCGGACCTGGCGAGGTAGCTGACGCCGGTCAGTTCCTCGGAGAGCCGCCACAGTTTGCCGGCGGCCACCTCGTCATGGGACGCGCGACTGGAGCGGACCTTGGTCGGGTAACCCCGCCATTCGCCACGCCCGTCGGGACCGATGAAGTCCCCGCCATCCACGTCGGCGGCGCCTGCCGCGTAAAGACTGGGCAGGGCCCCCATCTCGGGCGGCTGGGCGACGAGGGCGTTGGACACCCGCATCACCAGCTTGCCGAGGATCGAATTTTCCATGCGCGGCCCGGCAAACTGCAGGTTGGTCGCGGAATAGCCCGGGTGGCTCGCCACGCTCAGCGCGTCGATGCCGGCACGGTCGAAGCGACGCTGCAATTCGTAGGTGAACAGCAGGTTGGCAAGCTTGCTCTGCCCGTAGGCCGGCCACCGTGAATATCCGCGTTGCCAGTTGAGATCGTCGAAGCGGATCTTGCCGTACTTGTGGAACAGGCTGCTGACGTTGACCACCCGCGCGCCGGAAGTCTCACGGATGCGGTCGATCAGCAGGCCGGTCAGCGCGAAGTGGCCCAGGTGGTTGGTGCCGATCTGCATCTCGAAGCCGTCTTCGGTGCGCCGCAACGGCAGGGCCATCACCCCCGCGTTGTTACACAGGATATCGAGGCGCTGGTGACGCATGCTGAACTGCTGCGCGAAATTGCGCACCGACATGAGATTGGCGAGGTCGAGTTGCAGGAACTCCAGTTTTGCGCAGTCGTCCGTTGCGCGGATCGCGGTGATGGCGTCACGGGTCTTGTCGGCATCCCTGCAGGCCATCACCACGTGGGCGCCACGTGCCGCCAGGCCCCGCGTCGTCTCCAGGCCGAGACCACTGTTGGCCCCGGTGACGATCACAACCCTGCCGGTCATGTCGGGCAGGTGATCCACGCTCCAAGGTTGCGGCGACATCGCCAATGCCTCCCCGATCTTCCATGTTGTGAATGCCAGTTCCGAACATAGCAGATCGCGGTTCGCCCGGGCACTGCTCCCCGCTCAGCGGTCATCCCCGCCCGACGGGCGTGACCCTGCCTCGAGGCGGCGCCGGATCGAATGATCGCGTACTACCGGGGGCACGCGGAAACCGGCGTCGACCTGCTCCGGGTCGGCCAGGGCATTGAGGCTGAACCGAACGCCGTGACAGTGCGTGCAGACGCTGGTCACCATCAACTGGTTGGGGCGCAGGTTCGCGTTCGAGTCATGCCGAGGAACGACCCGGCCGGAGGCGGAGTCCTCCACCCGGGGCATGTGACAGGTGGCGCATGAAACGCCGCTCCCCGGAGGGGCCTCCCCACGAATCTCTGCACGCCAGAGTTCGCCGTGCGGCGAATCCGCCCAGCTCTCGACGTGACGACCCGCATGGCAATCGATGCAGGCCCCGGCGGCGGCGAGCCGGGTGTCGTAGGCGTGTGCCCCGTGACACGCGTGACAGTCCATGCTGCGCTCCAGGGCCTCCGGACGCATGGGCAACCTGGCGTCGCGCACCCGCATCGGCGTCAGCCCGGCCGCGATGCGCATGCCGTGCCGTGCGCGGCCAAAACCGGCCACCTGCGCCTCATGGCATCCCTCACAGACCGCCAGCGGCACGGTCTCGGACCAGGTTCCCCCGCCGGTGTCCGCGACATGGCAACCAGAACAATTGACGCCTTCGCGGGCATGCCGTGAAGCCTGCCATTCACCCACGGCATCGACGTCCCCGAGCCAGGCATCCGGCGCATCCGGTTCCGGGACCGCCGCCGGCGCGGTGTCGGCCCGCAACGGCACACGGGGCTCCGGCCAGGTATGCGGATCGCCGCGATGCGCATGCAGGAATTCCTCGCTGAGCATGTGGCTGTCGTGATAATTGTGACAGCCGCGACACATCCGGTAACTCACGTCCGCATGGGACGCGCGTCGCTGGATGATGCGCGGATGACAGGCCTGGCAGAAGGTGTCCGCGGCGGTCACCCCGGCGGCATCCGTCATCCCGGCGCGGTGTTCACGGTGACAGGCGCGACACCCCTGCTCCGCGGCCCGCACCGCGCCCGGGTCGAGCCGCCTGGCGTGCTCACGGATGACCGCGAGGGTATGCGCATCGCTTGTCTCGACATCATGCCCGCTGTGACAGGCGACACAGCGCGCATCGGTGGCGCCGGTCCACGGTGCGTGACACAGGCCGCACTCGCCAATGATCTGGTGGTGGCCGTCGGTGGCCGTGCCGGACGTGTAGAACTGCTTGTAACCAAACCATGCGGCGACCAGGACCAGCACCGTGGCGAGACTGGTCATCCAGAGGATGCGCCGGTAGGGTGGCAGGTCGCGGAATGCAGCCACGGCTCAGAAATACAATCCGGCAAACACGTGTCCGGCCAGCAATGCGGGAAACACCACAAACAGGCCGACGTGAACGCGGAACAGGATATCCTGCGCGAACCGCCAGCGCGCGACGTTACCGACCCGCTGCACCTCGAGACGCGCCAGGACCCCGTACAGGCTGCCACTGACCGCCAGCGCCAGCACTGTGCACAACAACGCGAAGGAGAGCCCGGCGCCCCAGCGGAGCGCGGTATGAAACACCAGGACCAGGAGCGCCGCCATGGAAATACATGCGTGCCCGGTACGCCACAGGGCGGTGCTGCCCCAGTCGGCGGCAAACGGCAATCGCTTGCGGACGCTGACCAGCAGCGACGCGAAAACCAGGCCGGCCGCGGTGTAGCCGGTTGTACTGCGCAGCCCCTCGTCGAGAAGCGGATTGCCATGCGGTCCCGCCGCGATGAACATGCCACTCCGCGGCAGCGGACCGGCGCGCACCCACAAGATCACCAGCAGCAGTGCCAGGACCGAGGACCAGAACAGCTTGAGGGTACTGACATCCAGGTAAAGCACGCGACGCTCGCCGCAGAACCGCGTCAGGCTGTGCCTGCACGCACCGCATACCGTACCCGCGCCAGTGGCCTCGACCAGCAGCTCGAGGCGGTCGTTGCCGGATTGCCAGGCGCTCTCCAGGGTCCCGCGGGAGACGCCCATGCAATGGCACATGATCGTGGTCTCCGGTAAAAAACTGACGTGCCGCGAACGACTCGATGCGATGCGCCCACGCAGGCGGAAGCGCAGGCGCCGCCAGGCCGACAACCCGCCTCCGGTCTCCACCAGGCGTTGCACGCGATCCAGTTCCGGCCAGTCGCCGATGCTCGCCGCCCCGATCACCCGTCGCCCGTGCAGCACCAGCTGGCGCCAGGTGTCGCCCCCCCGATAACGCAGGGTTCGTGCGCCGGGCGTTTCCGCGCGCGAATCCCCGATGGCGATCACGCCGAGTTCCAGGGCGTCAGACTTGGAAATGAACGGTGCAGGACGCGGCCGGAACGGCGCCCGTTCACCGTCGAGGTTACGCGCCAGACACTCGGCCATCTCCCATGCCGGGGCAACCAGGCCAGCCACCCGCCCATCATAAGCAGCGCAATCCCCGATGGCGTGGATGCGCGGATCGCTGCTGGCGAGATACTCGTCGACCACGACCCCACCCGTGTCCAGGGTTGCCAGGCCGCTGTTCCGCGCCAGTTCGTCCGCGGCAACGATTCCGGCGACCACCACCACCACATCGGCGTCGATACGATCCCCATCCGCGAGCGCCACTCTCAAGCTGTCCGGGCCCGGCTCCACCGCGGTGACCTCCACCCCGAAGCGCTGTCCGATTCCCATTGCGGTCAGCCGCCGGGCGAGGAACCGCCCGCCGACCGCGTCCAGCTGCCGCGCGCAGGGCCAGCCGGAGTGCTCGAGGATCTCCATGCGACACGTGCCTCCGTAGCGGCGCCCCAGCACCTCGGCCAGTTCCAGGGCCAGCACCCCGCCGCCGATCAGCACCAGGCGCCCTGCCCCGCGCACGGCATATCGCAGGCGGTGGACGTCGTCGTAGGTGCGATAGGCGAACACGCCGGGGAGATCCATCCCGCAAATCCGCGGGAACCGCGCCCTCGCCCCGGTGGCCAGCACCAGCCTGTCCCAGGCCAGGACGTCGCCGCCGAAAAGCGTCGCGGTCCGCGCCTCGCGATCGATCGCGGTGACCCGGTATCCCAGGCGCAAATCGATCCCCGCCTGCCGGTACCAGTGCGGGTCGGCGAGCGCGAGGCGTTCCAGGGACTTGCCATGCAGAACGTGGTGCAGGTTGACCCGGTCATAGGCGGGATAGGGTTCCTCGCCCACCACCCGCAGTTCCACGCGATCCGGCAGGCGGCGCTCCGCGGCGACCGCACAGAGGCGGTGGGAGGCCATGCCGTTGCCGATCACCAGCACGCGTTCACGCTGTTCCATCGAGACGCTACAATCATCTGCAGTCAGGGGCTCCCTCAAGCCTAGCAGCCACGCCGCCGGCGGACCCCGCCGCAAGGAGGTACAAGTCAATGGGATTTCTCGCGGACAAGAAGGCGCTGATCGTCGGGGTTGCCAGCCAGCGCTCCATCGCCACCGGGATCGCCCACGCGATGCACCGTGAAGGCGCCGAACTGGCCTTCACCTACCAGAACGACAAGCTCCGTGACCGCGTTCAGGGGTTTGCCGCGGAATGCGACTCGGACCTGGTCCTGCCCTGCGATGTGGCCGATGACGCGCAGATCGCGGCAGTCGCCGCGGGATTGAAGGAACGCTGGGGAAAACTGGATATTCTCGTGCACTCGGTGGGGTTCGCGCCGGCCAACGAGCTGGACGGCGATTACGCCGAGGTCGCCACCCGCGAGGGCTTCGCCATTGCCCATGACATCAGCGCCTACAGCCTGACCGCGCTGGCCCGGGCCTGTCGTCCGCTGATGACCGGCGGCGGTTCAATCCTGACCCTGACCTACCTGGGCTCAGAGCGGGTGCTGCCGAATTACAACGTCATGGGCCTGGCCAAGGCCAGCCTGGAGGCCAACGTGCGCTACCTGGCGGCGAGCCTCGGACCGGAGGGCATCCGCGTCAACGGCGTTTCGGCAGGGCCCATCAAGACCCTGGCCGCGGCGGGTATCAAGCAGTTTCGGAAAATGCTCGCGGTCAACGCGTCCACCGCACCACTGCGCAAGAACGTGACCATCGACGAGGTGGGCAACGCGGCCGCGTTCCTGAGTTCGGACCTGGCCAGCGGGATCACCGGCGAGATTGTCTACGTGGACGCCGGGTACCACATCATGGGCATGGGATCCCTGGAAGAATAGGCGCGTCCCGCCCGGCGCTCAGAAGCGGCGAATCTCAGCCTGTGCTTCAAGGTTGCGGCGAAAGGCCTCAAAGGCCTGGCTGCCGCGGACCGCAGCGTGGAACTCGCGCAGCCGGCGCAACTCGCCACTGCTCAGCTTGGTGGACGAGCGCCCCTGCTCGATCCGGGTCACCGAGACGATGACGAAATCGCCACCGGGCAACTCCGCCTGACCCAGGCTCTTGCCTTCCGGTTCCGGCGCGGGAAGACTGAACGCGGTGTCCAGCACCCGCGGCGGCACCTCCTGGTCGGTACGGCCCACGCTGCCCCGCACTTCCCACTCCAGGCCATGCTCCACCGCGACCCAGGAAGTGGATTCGCCACGCCGCAAGTCGCCGAGCACCTTTTCGCCCAGTTCGCGTGCACGCCGCACACCCTCCTCGGCGCGAATCTCGCTGATCACCTGCTCGCGCACGGCCTCCAGGGGCTGCGGCTCCGAGGGGCGCCGTTCGGCCACCCGCAGCACGATGGCGCGGCCCTCCTCGTACTCGATGACCTCGCTGTTGAGCCCGCCCCCGAGGACGTCCTCGCTGAACGCCGCACGAACCACGGCCTCCACGGAGCCGATGCCCTCACCGCCGTCGCGGGTGAAGAAGCCACTCTGCTGGATGGCGAGCCCGGTCAC
>JBFGWM010000029.1:0-16932 GCA_041588495.1 Pseudomonadales bacterium
CCCGTACATCGAGGCCGAAAAGGACGAGACCTCGCGGGCCAAGGGCAAGGTGGTGTTGGCCACGGTGAAGGGCGACGTACACGACATCGGCAAGAACATCGTCGGCGTGGTGCTGCAGTGCAACAACTACGACGTCATCGACCTCGGGGTCATGGTCCCCTGCGAGAAGATTCTGGCCACGGCGCGCGAGGAGAACGCGGACATCATCGGCCTCAGCGGCCTGATCACCCCGTCCCTCGACGAGATGGTCCACGTGGCCAAGGAGATGCAGCGCCAGGGCTTCGACCTGCCGCTTCTGATCGGCGGCGCGACCACCTCCAAGGCACACACGGCGGTGAAGATCGAACCGGGATACCAGCGCGGGCCCACGGTCTACGTGCCTGATGCGTCGCGCAGCGTCGGCGTGGCCACCCGCCTCGCCAGCGACGACCTGCGCGCCGAGTTCGAGAAGGAAATCCGCGAGGAGTACGAGAAGGTCCGCGAGCGTACCGCCAACCGTCGGCCCAAGGCACCGCTCGTCCCCTACGACGAGGCCGTGCGTCGCGGCTTCGATGGCGACTGGCAGAACTACCGGCCGCCGGTTCCGACCTTCACCGGCACCCATGTCTTCGAGGACTACCCGATCGAGGAACTGCTGGAGCGCATCGACTGGACCCCGTTCTTCATCTCCTGGGACCTGGCCGGCAAATACCCGAAGATTCTCGAGGACAAAGTGGTCGGCGAGCAGGCGCGCAGCCTGTTCAAGGACGCCCAGGCCCTGTTGCGGCGCATCATCGACGAGAAACTGCTGCGCGCCCGGGCCGTGATCGGCTTCTGGCCGGCCGCGCGGGTCAACGGTGACGACATCGAGGTCTACGCGGACGAGCAGCGCCAGTCGGTGCTGACCACCCTGCACCACCTGCGCCAGCAGTTCGACAAGGCCACGGGCGAGCCCAATTACAGCCTCGCCGATTACATCGCACCGAAGGAATCGGGCGTCGCGGACTACATCGGCGCCTTCGTGGTCACCGCGGGACATGGCTGCGACGAACTGGTGGCCGAGTTCGAGGCGCAACACGACGACTACAACGCGATCATGACCAAGGCCCTCGCCGACCGCCTTGCGGAGGCACTCGCCGAACGCATGCACGAGCGGGTACGCAAGGAGTTCTGGGGCTATGTGCCCGACGAGGACCTCGACAACCTCGCGCTGATCCGCGAGGGATATCGCGGCATCCGTCCCGCGCCAGGCTACCCGGCATGTCCCGACCACACCGAGAAGGGGCTGTTGTTCGAGTTGCTCGACGCCGAGAAACAGGCCGGCGTCAGCCTCACCGAGCACTACGCGATGTACCCCACGGCCAGCGTCAGCGGGTTCTATTTCTCCCACCCGGAGTCCCGCTACTTCGCCATCCGCAGAATCCTAGAGGACCAGCTCGAGTCCTACGCGGCGCGGACCGGCATGGACATCGACGAGGCGCGGCGCTGGCTGACCCCGGTCCTCGAGGATTGACCCCGCGCGCGCCGGACCGCGCGGCTCTGGCTATGCTGGATTGATGACCCCGTCCGGAACCTGCCGTGAGATCTGACCGCACCCGCGAGATCCTGACCCTCGGCATGCCGATCATGGGGGCGATGGTCTCCCAGAGCATTCTGAACCTGGTCGACGCGGCCATGGTCGGCGTCCTCGGTGAGACCGCTCTCGCCGGGGTCGGCATCGGCAGCTACGCCAACTTCATGGCCGTGGCCATCGTCATCGGCCTCAGCACCGGTGTGCAGGCCATGGTCGCCCGGCGCAAGGGCGAGGGACGCATGGAGCGCGCCGCGGTCCCGCTCAATGGCGGCCTGTTGCTGGCGGTGCTGCTCGGGGTTCCCCTGACCATTGCCTTCCTGTTCTTTGCCCCGGAAGTGCTGGCGATCCTCAATAACGATCCCGAGGTCCGCGAGGTCGCGGTGCCGTACTTCCAGGCGCGGATCCTCGCGGTGCTCGCCATCGGCTTCAACTTCTCGTTCCGCGGTTACTGGAACGGGATCAACCAGTCCGGCACCTACATGCGCACCCTGGTGATCATGCACGTGTGCAACGTGGCGATCAGCTACTGCCTGATCTTCGGCAAGCTCGGACTGCCGGAGATGGGCGCCACCGGCGCCGGCCTTGGCACCTCGATCTCCCTGTACATCGGCACCCTGATCTACCTGTTCCTGACTCTCCGCCATGGCAGGGCCCACGGTTTCCTGCACGGCTTCCCCGACCGCGAGACCATGCGCACCATGGTCCGCCTGTCGGTCCCCAATTCCCTGCAACAACTGTTCTTTGCCGCCGGCATCACCGCCCTGTTCTGGATCATCGGCCTGGTGGGCACCGAGGAACTCGCCGTCGGCCATGTGCTGATCAGCCTGGTGCTGTTCCTGATCCTGCCCGCCATCGGCCTCGGCATCGCCGCCACCTCGCTGGTCAGCCAGGCCCTCGGGCGCGGCGACCCCGAGGACGCCTACCGCTGGGGTTGGGACGTGTACAAGGTCACCTTCATCATGCTGGTGTTGCTCGGCATGCCGATGTGGATCGCACCGGACCTGGTGCTGTCACTCTTCGTGCATGAACCGGAGTTGCTCGACCTCGGGCGTCTGCCCCTGCGCATCACCGGTTTCGGCATCTGCATCGACGCCTTGTCCATCGTCATGATGCAGTCGCTGCTGGGCGCCGGGGCCAATCGCGCCGTGCTGGGGGTGTCGCTGTTCACCCAGTGGGTGATCTTCCTGCCGGTGGCCTACCTCATCGGCCCCGTGCTGGGCTGGGGACTGCTGGCCATCTGGCTGGCGCAGATCGGCCAGCGGGCCATCTCCGGCGGGATCTTCGCCTGGCTGTGGCACAAGCGCGAATGGGTACACATCAGGATCTGAGGCATGGCGGAAGAACCGGACGATGAGCGACAGCCCCGGCCGGGGCTCCTGCAGGTGCTGCAAAGTGTGCTGGGCGCGGCTTTCGGCGTGCAGAGTTCGCGGCGTCGCGAGCAGGACTTCCGCCACGGCAGCGCGGGGGTCTACATTGCCGCGGGAATTGCGTTCACCATAACCTTCGTGCTGATCGTGGTGTTGGTGGTGCGCCTGGTGCTGGCAAAGGCCGGAGCCTGAAAGGCAGCGCCGGGAGGCGGGCGACTGGCCCGCCGGCCCCCGGCGCCGGGATCGGGTCTTATTGCTGGCTGACCCAGTAGACGGCCAGGGAAACGGCCAGCAGGATCACCGCGAGGGAGGCAAAGATGTCCGCCGTGGCGTCGCTGGACCATTCGCCTTCGTTATGCATTTCCTGATCGGTCTCGCTCATCGTGGGATCTCCGCCCGTCGGTTTTGACGCTGGGCATTGTACCCACTGCGGTGGCCACGGGAAAGGCTCACGGAAGCCCGGGGGCTTTATTCCTGCCTGCCCGTTTCTTATTCGAAAACGGTCGTTGTCCGGAGCGCCGGAGGCGCCCGTCTTGTTGCCTCGCAAACCCCGCGTGAAATACAATAGCGGATTGATCCGGGTTCCCAAGCCCTTATTTTTCCAGCGGTTATCACCGCCGCCGAGAGGCCCATGTACCAGTACGACAACTACGATCACCAGATGCTGAAGGATCGTGTCCGGCAGTTTCGCGGACAGACCGACCGCTACCTCGCCGGGCAGCTCAGCGACGAGGAGTTCCTGCCCCTGCGCCTTCAGAACGGGCTCTACATCCAGCGTCACGCGCCGATGCTGCGCGTCGCCGTGCCCTACGGCCTGCTGTCCTCGAAGCAGGTGCGCATGCTCGCGCACATCGCGCGCAAGTACGACAAGGGCTATGGGCACTTCAGCACGCGCCAGAACATCCAGTTCAACTGGCCGGAGCTGGAGCGTGTCCCGGACATCCTTGCCGACCTGGCGTCGGTGGAGATGCACGCCATCCAGACCAGCGGCAACTGCATCCGCAACATCACCACCGACCAGTTCGCGGGAATCGCCGCCGACGAGATTCTCGATCCGCGACCGTATTGCGAGATCCTGCGCCAGTGGTCGACGTTTCACCCCGAGTTCGCCTTCCTGCCGCGCAAGTTCAAGATTGCCGTCAACGCCGCGAAGGCGGACCGCGCCGCGACCCAGGTCCATGACATCGGCATCTACCTGTTCCACGACGACGCCGGCGAAGTGCGCGCGAAGGTCATGGTCGGCGGCGGCCTGGGACGTACCCCGGCGATCGGTGTGGCGATCTGCGAGGATCTCCCGGAAAAACACCTGCTCACCTACCTCGAGGCCATCCTGCGCGTGTACAACCGCTACGGGGACCGCGAAAACAAGTACAAGGCGCGCATCAAGATCCTGGTCAAGGCGCTCGGCGCCGACCGTTTCCGGCAGATGGTCGAGGACGAATGGCGCCATTTCCGCGACGGCTCGGCGACCCTGATCGCCGAGGAACTCGATCGCGTGCGCGGGTTCTTCACCGCGCCCGAATATACAAAGTTCCCCGACGCATGCGCGGACCTGGATGAGAAGCTGGCCGCCGACCCGGCATTCGCCCGCTGGTACCGTCACAACACCCATGACCACAAGGTGTCCGGCTACCGCGCGGTGACCCTGTCCCTGAAGGAGACCGGCAACCCGCCCGGCGACGCCACCGACCGCCAGATGGATGCCGCCGCCGACCTCGCCGACGCATTCAGCTTCGGCGAACTGCGGGTCAGCCACGAGCAGAACCTGATCCTTTCCGATGTCCGCAAGGACGCCCTGTACGAGCTCTGGAAGCAGGCCACCGCGCACCGCTTCACGACACCCAACATCGGCATGCTGACCAACATCATCTGCTGCCCGGGCGGCGACTTCTGCTCGCTGGCCAACGCCAAGTCGATCCCGGTGGCCGAGGACATCCAGCGCCGCTTCGAGGACCTCGACTATCTCTACGACATCGGCGAGATCGACCTCAACATCTCCGGGTGCATGAACGCCTGCGGCCACCACCACGTGGGCCACATCGGCGTGCTCGGCGTCGACAAGAAGGGCGAGGAATGGTACCAGCTCAAGCTGGGCGGCAGCTCCGGGATCGATGCCTCCCTGGGCGACATTCTCGGCAAGTCCTTCTCCCGCGCCGAGGTCACCGACGTGATCGAGAAGATCGTGCAGCTCTACCTCGAACTGCGCAGCGACGAGTCGGAACGCTTCATCGACACCTATCGCCGGGTCGGCGTCGAACCCTTCAAGGAGCGCGTCTATGCAAAGGCTCATTAACGAGCAGGGCCTGGTCGACGACCGCTGGACCCTGCTACCGGCGAGCGAGTCACCGGAAAGCGCGGACCTCCCCGAGGGCGACCTCATCGTCCCGCTCAACGTGTGGCAGGCGCGCGGCGACGAACTGCGCGCCCGTGACGGCGCCGTGGGCGTCTGGCTCGACAGTACCGAGGAACCGGAATCCATTGCCGACGACCTCGATACGCTCGGCCTGGTGGCGATCAATTTTCCGGTGTTCCGCGACGGCCGCGGTTTCTCCTCCGCGCGGATCCTGCGCGACCGCTACGCCTACCGGGGCGAGGTTCGCGCCATCGGCGACGTGCTACGCGACCAGTTGTTCTACATGAAGCGCTGTGGTTTCGACACCTTCGCCCTGCGCGAGGATCAGGACGTCGAGGCCGCGATCGAGGCGTTCCGGGATTTTGCCCACACCTACCAGGCAGCGGCCGACGATCCCGAACCCCTGTTCCGCAGGCGTATCAACGGGGACTGAGTCCGCGCCGGACAAGCACCGCGCCCATTCTCCGGGCACAAATTTCCAGCGCCGTGCGTGCGAAGATTTTTCGTATCCGCATGAATGACTTACAATGCTGTTCGGGGCACAGGTCAGGCAGCAGGCGGCGATGGAAGGCAGTTCGGTACCCTACTCGTTCTTCCTGATCTTCTCGGGAGCCGCGGTACTCGCCTCGTTTGCCCTATACACGCGACAACCCCTGCTGGTCGCCTACATCGCGATCGGCGCGCTGTTCGGCCCTTCCGGCCTCCATCTCACCACCGACACCGCGATTCTCAAGGAAATCGCCAAGATCGGGATCATCTTCCTGCTGTTCCTGCTCGGCCTCGACATGCAGCCCAAGAACCTGCTGCATACGCTCCGCGAGGCGACCTTCGTCGGCCTGGTGAGTTCGCTGCTGTTCGCCGGCTTCGGTTTCGGGGTGGGCTGGATGTTCGGCTTCACCACCGTCGAGTCCCTGATCATCGGCGTCGCCATGATGTTCTCGAGCACCATCATCGGCATCAAGCTGCTGCCGACCACGGTGCTGCACCACCGCCATACCGGTGAGATCGTCGTCGGCCTGCTGCTTTTGCAGGACCTCATCGCCATTCTCGTCCTGTTATTGCTGCACAGCGGCGATTCCGAGGGCTTCGCGGTGCACAAGCTGGCCATTGCGGCGCTTTCCCTGCCGGTGCTGATCGTGGCCTCTTACCTGTTCGTGCGCTACGTGCTGGTCGACCTGTTCCGCCGCTTCGACCGTTTCCATGAATACGTGTTCCTGCTGGCAATCGGCTGGTGCCTGGGCATCGCCGAACTGGCCCATGCCGCCAACCTGTCCCACGAGATCGGCGCATTCATTGCCGGGGTGGCGCTGGCGACCTCGCCGATCTCCCAGTACATCGCCACCAGCCTCAAGCCGCTGCGCGACTTCTTCCTGATCCTGTTCTTCTTTTCCCTGGGCGCGGGGCTCGACCTGGCCCTGGTCATGGACGTGCTGGTCCCGTCCATCCTGCTCGCAGGACTGGTACTGGTGATCAAGCCGGTGGTGTTCTGGGGATTGCTGCGCCAGGCCGCGGAGTCCCGGCGCCTGGCCTGGGAAGTGGGCTTCCGGCTCGGTCAGAACAGCGAGTTTTCCCTGCTCATCGCGTTTATCGCCACGGGAACCGCACTGATCAGCAACGAGGCCTCGCACCTGATCCAGGCGACCGCGATCATCAGTTTCCTGGTGTCCTCGTATATCGTGGTGTTCAACTTCCCGTCGCCGATCGCGGTGTCCGACAAGCTGCGCCGCGACTGAGGGTCACGGCCAGTCCGGGATGCACCGGGAACAGAACTAGCTGAAAAAACGCAGCGACTGCAGGCGCTGCAGCCAGGACAGGATCAGCCGGTCGGCGGCCTGCTCCACGGCGAGACCGAGTTTTTCCGGCAGCGATTTCTTCTCGACCCACGACACCTCGAACACGTCCGCCGCCTTGCAGCGCTCCACCAGCACCTCGTCGCTGGTGCGGATCTCGTCGACCAGGCCGCGGTCCAGGGCGCGCGTGCCGAACCAGA
This sequence comes from Pseudomonadales bacterium, assembly GCA_041588495.1. Classification (GTDB taxonomy): domain Bacteria; phylum Pseudomonadota; class Gammaproteobacteria; order Pseudomonadales; family JBFGWM01; genus JBFGWM01. Next base: position 7,263 of record JBFGWM010000029.1, read on the forward strand.
CCTCGCCGGTGGCGACGTTCTCGACGTCGACCGAGGGACGGTTCTCGGCAATGAACTCCTTGAACAGGGCGTGGGTATCCTCGAGATCCTCCATGAACTTGGCGCGACCCTTGTCGGTGTTCTCCCCGAACACCGTGAGGGTGCGCTTGTACTCACCCGCGGTCAGCAGTTCGTAGTCAATGTCGTGCTTGCGCAGCAGGCGGTGGAAGTTGGGAATCTGCGCGACCACGCCGATGGATCCGGTTACCGCGAACGGCGCGGCCACGATGCGATCGGCCACGCAGGCCATCATGTAGCCGCCGCTGGCGGCGACCTTGTCCACGCATACCGTGAGCGGTATTCCCGCCGAGCGCACCCGCGCCAGTTGCGAGGCGGCCAGGCCGTAGGAATGCACCATGCCCCCGGGACTCTCCAGGCGCACCAGGATCTCGTCCTCGGCGCTGGCCAGGGACAACACCGAGGTGATTTCCTCGCGCAACGAGGATACCGCGCTGGCGCGGATGTCGCCGTGGAAGTCGAGCACGAAAACCCGCGGGCGCGTCTCAGGGGCCTCCTCGCCGGCAGCTACCGCGGCCTTCTGTGCCTTCGCGGCTTCCTTGTGGCGCTGTTTCTCGGCCTTTTTCCAGCGCTTGTTCTCCTGCTTCAGGGCTTCCGGTTCGAGCAGCGCCTCCTTGAGGGCCCAGCCGCGGGCCTCGAGATCGCGGTTGATCCGCCGCACCTCGACGTGGCCGCTGCGCTCACTGCGTACCCGTTGTCCGAGGTTGGCGATCGTCCCCACCACAACGAGAATCGCGACAACGATGGTCACTGCCTTGGCAAGAAAAATGCCGTATTCGCTCACAAATTCCACGCGCTCGCTCCTGCCCCGCCTGGCCGCCGGGAGTTCCCGGCCGCTGAAAAAAGCCGATGATACCTGAATCGGGAGGCCGCCTCATGGGCCGGTGAGCAATCGTTTCGATTTGCGGCGGGCCCCAAATTCCGGGTGGCGAGGTTATACTGCAGGGACAGGTCAGTGTCATCGGGCGCATCAATCAATGGCGGACAACGCTTCCGGCCAAGACAGAACGGTCTACCAATATCCTGGCAAAGCCCGGGCCGGCAACACGGCGCGGGGCGAACCCTGGAAAGTTCTGCTCGTGGACGACGAGCCGGACGTGCACAACATCATCACGCTCATCCTGCGCGATTTCAGTTTCGATGAGCGCCCCGTGGAAATCCTCAAGGCCAAGAGCGCGACCCACGCGCGCAAGCTGCTCGCGGCGCATCCGCAGATTGCGGTCGCGATCGTCGACGTGGTCATGGAAACCGAGCATGCCGGGCTGGAACTGGTTCGCCACATCCGCCATGACCTCGGCAACCAGGCCATGCGCATCATCCTGCACACGGGGCAACCCGGGCTCGCGCCCGAACACGAAATCATCTACGCCTACGAAATCAACGATTACCGCACCAAGGGCGAACTCACCGAACAGCGTTTCCTGACCTGCTTCGTCACCGCCCTGCGCTCCTACCGCGACATCTGCGAACTCGTCGATGCCCGGGACCAGAAGGCACGCACCGAGGGCGAGTCACGGGCAAGATCCGAGTTCCTGGCCCTGCTCAACCATGCGCTGCGCGCACCGCTCAGGGAACTGCTGCTGCGCGGACGCCTGCTGGTACACAACCTGGAAGGCACCCGCGACGACCAGCGCCAGGCGGAGCGCATCGTCGAACTCGGCCGGCAGGTGCTGGAGGCCAACCGGCACATCCTGGAGGCAGCCGGTACCGGTGATATCGAGGAAGAACTCAATTACATGCGCTTCGACGTCCGCGGCCTGCTGCGCGAGGTCGTCGCCCTCCTCAATTCCCGCGCCCGCGAGCGCCGGCTGCGGCTGCGCACCCAGGTGATGGACCGGGTTCCGGCCATCCTCTGCGGCGATCCCGGGCGACTGCGGCAGTTGCTGCTCAGCGTCACCGCCAACGCGATCCGCTCGGCGGGTAAGGGCACGGAAGTGCGCCTGCTCGTCAGCACGGCGGGGATCTCGGAAAACCATGCCCTGCTGGAATTCTCGGTGAACGGCGGCAACGGCATGTGCCCCGACTGCGATGAACCCGTGCCCGGAACGGCGCACGCCGGCGAACCGGGCAAATACATCGAGTTCGAGGTCTGCCGCGAGCTCAGTGAACTGATGGGTGGCTCCCTGGTGCGGGCGCCTGCAGCGGATTCCACCGCCTGCACCCGCCTCACCACGTTGTTCGACCTGCCGGTGCCCTGCGGAGAACTTGACCCCGCATTTCGCGTGGACGCGGCGTTCGGTCCCCGCGACCTGCGCCACCGGCGCATCCTGCTGGTCGATGACAACCCCGTCGCGCGACGGGTGTCCCACGTGATGCTCGAGCGTCTCGGTCTGACCCACGACCTGGCCGGAAACGGTCGCGAGGCCCTCGAACGCCTGCGCAACCGCCGTTACGACCTGGTGCTCATGGACTGCAACATGCCCGTCATGAACGGCTTCGAGGCCACCCGCGCGATCCGCGGGATGCAGGACCTGCAAGACCTGCGTATCATCGCCCTCGCGCCAACAGCGCTGCCGCCGCAACAGGCCGCCTGCCGCGACGCGGGCATGGACGACATCCTCCTGAAACCCTTCAGCCTTGCCGAACTCCGCCAGAAACTGCATGCGTGACGGCGCCGCCCCCGGGGTCGCGCATGACCCGCAGTCCACGCCATACCCTGCAACCTCCCGGGCGCCTTGCATCCCCGGCACCCTGTTGCGGCGTTCCGCGACCCTTGTCGCCGGCATCCTGCTGACCGCGCTGCTGCTGGCGCTGCTCGACAAACTTTTGCGCCAATACGCGGCACCTGCCGGCGCCAATGCCGGGCCGTTGCGCGTCGAGTTTCATGCCTACCCTGCCCCTGCCGACACGCAGGACACGCACCGCGAAACGGTGGCGGCAGCGGCTGACCTGCAGACGGCGCGCGCGCCATTGCCGGGGCCTCCCGTTCCCATCCAGGCGAGTGCGCCCGCGGAACCGGCGCCACACACGCGGGCGGCAACGCCGGTGGCAGGCCTCGCACCGGCCACCGCGGCGGTCGCCGCACCCGCTCTCGCAACGCCTACGGTCGCCACATCCACCGCAACGGAACCGCGACAAGTAGTACGACGCGAACCCGGCGCAACACCGGAAATCCGCGGCGGAGCCAACGGAGTCGATCGTGACTACGCGTTGTTGCGCAGCGCCGTGCCGGAATACCCGCGCAGGGCAAGCCGGCGCGGGATCGAGGGTCACGTGATTCTCGAATTCACCGTGACCGCGTCCGGCCATGCGGATGACATCCGGGTGATCGAGGCCCATCCCCGGGGGGTGTTCGATGCGGCCGCCATTGCGGCGGCACGCGAGTTTCGCTTTGCACCCGGAATCTCCGCGGGGGAGCCCGTCGCGACCGCGGGGGTTCGCAACCGGTTCAGTTTCCGTCTCCGCCCCTGAGGCCCCGCCCTACCACGCAGCCACACGTGTGGAATGAAAGGTTTGTTACACTCAATACACGGCCCCGCCAGGGGACCTTATTATAAAAATCGCAAAACAACGATTTTGCGAATAAATGGGGAGGGGTGCGCGCATCACGTGCCATGAACGAACTACTGACCGCTTCCGCAACCGAACTCGCACGGCGCATCCGCAAGGGTGAGCTGACTTCCCGACAGGCCGTCGAGGCCCACATCCTCCAGGTGGAACGGGTCAATCCCGTGATCAACGCGATGGTCCGCGACCGCTTCGAGACGGCCCTGCAGGAGGCCGACCGCGCCGACAACGAACGCAGGACCTCCGATCCACGCGCCCTGCCGCCGTTGCACGGGGTTCCGTGCACGATCAAGGAGAATTTCGCCTTCGCGGGAATGCCCCACACTGCCGGACTGGTGGCGCGCCGCGACGTGGTAGCCGAAGAGGACTGCGTGACCGTGCAGCGCCTGCGTGAAGCCGGCGCGATACCGCTTGGTGTCACCAACGTCCCGGAACTGTGCATGTGGGTCGAATCCCACAACCGCGTGTACGGCCGCACCCGCAACCCCTATAACCCGAAGCACATCGTCGGCGGCAGCTCCGGTGGTGAGGGGGCGATCATCGGCAGCGGCGCCTCCCCGTTCGGACTCGGCGGCGACGTCGGCGGGTCGATCCGCCTGCCCGCGTTCTTCAACGGGGTTTTCGGCCACAAGGCGACCGGCGGCACGGTACCGACCACGGGTCAGCATCCGGCGCCCGAAAACGGCATTCGCCGTTATTGCCAGGCAGGCCCCCTGGCCCGGCGTGCCGAGGACCTGATGCCGCTACTGAAGATACTTTCCGGCCCCGACGGCGTGGACACCGAGTGCCGCGCGGTGAAACTGGGCAATCCCGACCGGGTGCGCATCGGCGACCTGCGGGTGGTCAGTATTCCCGGCAACGGCGCCAGGCCGGTCAGCGCCGATCTCGTGGAGGCCCAGGCCAAGGCCGCGGCCGCACTTGCCGAATCGGGCGCATCCGTATGCGTCCGCGAGGTCCGCGAACTGCGTCACTCCTTCAACATCTGGGCCGCGATGATGGCCGCCGAGGGCGGCACGAGTTTCACCTCCCATCTCGGCAACGGCGGTGAACTGCGACTCGGCCGCGAGGTGGTGCGCTGGCTCCTGGGCCGCTCGGGCCACACCCTTCCCGCCCTCGGGCTCGCGATCACCGAAAGCCTGCCGCTGCCCCATGGCCGTTACCTGCGCCTCGGCGCCACGCTGCGTGAGCGCCTGCTGGAGATCATGGGGCCCGACGGCGTGCTGCTGTACCCGTCCTTCACCTCGCCCGCACCGCGCCACTTCCAGCCCCTGCTACGCCCCTTCGACTACGTCTACACGGGTATCATCAACGTGATGGGCTTCCCGGCCACCCAGGTACCCATGGGCCTGAACGCCAACGGGCTGCCGCTCGGGGTACAGGTGGTGGGCGCGCCGGGCAATGACCACGTCACGATTGCGGTCGCCCGGCACCTGGAACGGGTGTTCGGCGGCTGGATTCCGCCCTGGCAGGGCCACCGCGACGCGGTCAGTCCCTTCCGCGGCTCCCCGGCACGCCGTCCGCTGCTGGCGCGGCGGAGCCTGCGACCCGCCTGAATCAGGCGACCCGGGTCGACTCCTCGGTGGCGTGCTGGCGCAGTTCCGCCAGGGCCTCCTCCACCAGGTCCATCAGGTGCCAGATATCGGGCACCGAATCGCGGTGGGCGGTCAGGCTGAAGTCGAGCTGGTTCATGTAACTCATCAGGGTGATGACCAGCGCCAGGCCGTGATAGGGAATGTTGATCGGATAGCTGGACTGGATGCGCGCACCCGCAAAGTAAAGGGGCTGCGGAGATCCCGGGACGTTGGAGATTTCCACGTTGTGGGACGGGTGATGGTAGTCCTGGATACTGAAATGCTCGTACAGGCGCGCCGCGCTGCCGAGCAATGCGGGTGACGAAAAGCGTGTCCAGTCCATGAGCACGCTGGCGCCGATCCCGCCGCGTTTGCGCTTGACCCGGTTCATGCTGTTACTGATGGTCTTCAGGCGCGCCACCATGTCCTCCTGGTCGCTGCGCAGCGACGCGCGCACCAGGGTGACCTGGTTGCCGCCCTTCTCTCCGGCCTTGCGGACCGACATCGGGATTCCGGCGACCAGGGACTTCTCCGGCAGTTCACCCTTTTCCAGCAGGTAACGCCGCAACGCCTCGCCGCAAACCGTCATCACCACGTCGTTGACCGTGGTCTCGAATGTGTTCTTGATGAACTTCACGTCATCCAGTGACAGGGAACGCCAGGCGTAGCTCCGCCGCGCATTGATGGTCGTGTTGAAGCGCGTGCGCGGCGCGTTGCCCACGCCGGAGGATGCGATCTTCTCCCGCGCCAGTTTCTGGCGTCCGGCCTGGAACGCCGCGCGCAGGGAGCCGCGCGCAGCGCGGAACCCGATACGTGGCCGGCGCACCATGCCTTTCAGGGTCTTCACGTAGAGATCGAAGTCGCTGGGAAACGGATCGGGTCGCCACGGCTCCCGCGGCGGCTTCAGCTTGCGCGGTTCGGGGGACAGGTCGAGCATGCTGACCATCAGTTGCGCGCCGGAGACGCCGTCGATATAGGCGTGGTGAATCTTCGACACGATGGCGACCTTGCCGCCCTCCAGGCCCTCGATGTAGTAGTACTCCCAGAGCGGGCGCGAGCGGTCGAGCCGCCGGCTGATGATGTCGCAGACCAGCTCCTCGAGCTGCAAATGGTTGCCGGGGCGCGGCAGGGCCCGGTGATGGACGTGGTTCTCCAGTTCGAACTCGGGATCTTCCAACCAGTAGGGATGATCCAGGCCCAGAGGCGTCTCGATCAGTCGGCGCCGGAACTGCGGCGCCACGTCGAGCCGCGACCGCAGGAGTTCCAGTACGTCCTTGAACTCGAACTCGCGACCGGTGCCGGACACGTCGAGGATCATCAACCCGCCGATGTGGGTCGGGCAGGAATTGGTCTCGATATCGAGGAACAGGCTGTCCATTCCGCTGAGCTGCTGCATGAGGCTTTCCCGTAAACAGTGCGCTGGAAACCCGGGGCACCCCGCGCGCGCCCGGATGGTTCATTATGGTGCATTCCGCGACCGTTCTCTAACGGTGCATGAACGCGTCCCGATCTTCGCTGTCTCCCGGTATGTTCGCCGGAAACTCGATCGTGAAGCTTGTACCCTCCCCCTCGCGACTGTCGGCGTGGAGATGTCCGCCAAGGCGCCGGGTCACTAGGTTGTAGACCACGTGCATGCCCAGGCCGGTGCCGCCCTGCTGGCGGTCCGTGGTGAAGAACGGATCGTAAACGTGGTCGAGGACATCGGGCGGAATTCCAGACCCGTCATCGCTGTAACGGATGCGGATGGTGTCTTCCTCGCGCTCCAGCTCGATGCGGATCCGGCCCTCGCGACGATCCTTGAAGCCGTGCTGCACGGAATTGATCACCAGGTTGGCGATCACCTGGGAGATGGCGCCGGGATAGGTCTGCAGGACGAGGTCGCCGGGCCCCTCCACGCTGGCCTGGTGCCCACCCACCTTGAGCTTCGGACGCAGGGACACCAGCACTTCATTGAGATAATCCGCCAGGTTGATCTGCCGCCGCTCCTCGGAGGTCTGGTCCACCGCGACCTGCTTGAAGCTGCGCACCAGTTCCGCGGCTCGCTGCAGGTTGGAGACCAGGATGTCCAGCCCTTCCTCGCTGTCGGCGAGAAATTTTTCCAGTTGTCCCGCATCCGGCCCGTCGCCGTCGAACTGGCCGCGCAGGCGGCGAATGCGGCTTTGCAGGCTGGTGGACGCCATCATGCCGACGCCGATGGGGGTGTTGATCTCGTGGGCGATGCCCGCCACCAGGTTGCCCAGGGCGCTCATCTTCTCCGCCTCCACCAGCTGGTCCTGCATGCGCCGGACCTGTTCCAGGGCGGCCAGCGCCTCCGCGGTCCGCGCCTCGAGTTCACGGGTGCGTTCCGCGACCTTGGCTTCCAGGGTGAGATTAAGCTCGCCCACCTCGTCGCGGCTCTCGCGCAGGCGCAGGTTGGCGTCACGTACCTCGCGGGTGTACTGGTTGACGTGCTCATAGACGGTATTCAGCGCGGTGACGATGGGCGTGAATTCGTTCCTGTGGTTGTACTCCAGGGGGGTGACCTCAAGTCGGCCGCCCTCGTGCCGGATGCTGTCGCGAATCAGTTGCAGTACCCGGCTGAAGGGCCGGAACAGCAGTTCCAGCGTCACCAGCACGCAAATAATGAAAAACAGCGAGATCAGCACCCCGTTGAACAGGCTCGCGCGGCGAATCTGGTCGACCTCGCGGGTGATTTCCACCACCGGGATCATCATCCCGAACACCAGGCCGATATCGGTCTTCACGTACTCGATACGATGCTCGACGTTTTCGATCATCACCCCGGAGATTTGTTTCACCCGGCCGGTCTCCGCAGTATCGGCCACCGCGCTGGCCCAGCCCAGGGTGTCGATGTGCTGCATCACCTGCCGTGGCGAGCGCGGGTAACTGACAAACCGCCGGCTCGACAACTCGATCAGGAACGGAAAGGAGTGTTCGGTGACGCGGATTTTCTCGATGAAACGGGTCATCTCGGTCATCGCCCAGTCCACCGTGGCGAGGCCGATCACGGCACCGTTCTCATCGCGCATGAGGGCGTCGACGGTCATCATCAGCGCATGGGAACCCGCCTCGTCCCAGTACGGCGCGGTCCAGCAGATTTCCGGGAAACAGGCACCACCCGCACTGCTGTCATTTTTGGCGGCGAGGCGGTACCAGTCCTGGTTGTGGTAATCGTATTCCGGCGTGTTCAGGTCCCAGCTGAACTGCACCCCCTCCGGGCCGCGGAAGGCGTAGGGCCCGTAGTATTTCAGCCCGGGATCATAGCGGTAGGGCTCGAACCAGATCCCGCCCCCGATGGACTGCGGAAAGGTGCGGAAATTCTCCACCAGGAGTGCACGGAACAGGCTCTCCAGGTCGCGCTCCGGGTGCTCCTGCTTCAACCGGTAGAGGCGCTCACCGGCATTGGCGAGATCCTTGACGTTGCGTTCCATGAGCCCGGTGATGGCGTTGATGCGGATCGAGTTGCCATCGAAGATCGCCTCGATCTGTTTCTCACGGAGCGCAACCAGGTCTTTTTCATAGCTGTTGCTGCTGTACAGCAACAGGAAGCTGTATCCGGTCATCTCCAGTAACAGGACGACCAGCAGGATTCGGGCCTTGATGCTCAAGCGGGATCCCCGGTGCGCGATTGCCAGCCGGGTCCCGTCGCATCCGGCTTGGAAATCGGAGGCATGATTTAAAACGTAGTCCAGAACACTGGACTTTAGTAACCTGTAGGCCTGTTCGATCCGGCGCACCCACAAATATGAGCAAACCCCGAGATACGGCGGTCGACGCAGGGCCCGCCACCGGCAACCAGGCGGCTCCCCCGGCAATCACGGAGTGGAAAATCCTTGTCGTCGACGACGAGGAAGACATCGTCGCGGTCACCCGTTACGTGCTGCGTGATTTTCGCTTCCGCGACCTGCCGGTGAAGGTGTTCAGCGCCGCCACCTTCCGCGACGCGCGCACGATACTCGAAAAGGAACCGGACATTGCCATCGTGCTGATCGACGTGGTGATGGAGACCGAGAACTCCGGCCTCGAACTGGTGAATTACATTCGCAAAGACCTGGGATACCTGGACACCTACATCATCGTCCGCACCGGGCAGCCGGGCATCGCGCCGGAAGAAAGGATCATCCTCGAATACGAGATCAACGACTACCGCTCCAAGGCCGAACTCACCGACACCCGGTTCCTGACCGCAGTGGTCTCGGGGCTGCGCACCTGGGAAAGCATCCGTCGCGCGCGGGGCGGCTGACCCTCCCGGCTCAGCAGCCCATGCAGGGCGCACCCAGGTCGGGGCCCGCGCATCCAGCCGGAGGGTGTGGAGAGACCGCGCAGAGCCGTTCGCGTTGCGCGAACCTCAGGCCGGGCCGGTGGCCGGACCCGATTCCTCCTTGAAATCGAACTCCTTCTTGCGCGGGTTCTTGCGCAGCACCGTGAACGGCAGGCGCCTGACCAGCCCGTGACGCGCCCGGCGCCCGGTGCTCAGCACGCGGTCCTTGGCGAGATCCACGGGGAAGTGGGCAAAGGTCCGCATCACGTCGATC
>JBFGWM010000030.1:0-16788 GCA_041588495.1 Pseudomonadales bacterium
CAGGCTGCGTTTCACGAAGTAGTCGTCCTCGAGGGCGATCTGCTCGAGCCTCTTGGCGATCTTGAGCATCGGGTCGTCGCCCATGTCGAGCTGGCCGAGCACTTCGTCGCAGGTCTGTTTCATGACCTTCGCACGCGGGTCGAAGTTCTTGTAGACGCGGTGTCCGAAGCCCATCAGGCGGAACGGGTCGTTCTTGTCCTTGGCGCGCTCGATGAACTCGCCGATGCGGTCAGGATCGCCGATCTCGTCGAGCATGTTGAGCACGGCCTCGTTGGCGCCGCCGTGGGCCGGGCCCCAGAGCGCCGCGATGCCGGCCGCGATGCAGGCAAAGGGGTTGGCGTCGGAGGATCCGGAGAGGCGCACGGTGCTGGTCGATGCGTTCTGCTCGTGGTCCGCGTGGAGCAGGAAGATGCGGTCCATCGCCTTGGCGAACACCGGGTTGATCTCGTACTCCTCGCAGGGTACGCCGAACATCATGTACAGGAAGTTTTCCGCGTAGTTGAGATCGTTGCGCGGGTACATGAAGGGCTGGCCGATGGAGTACTTGTATACCATCGCGGAGAGCGTGGGCATCTTCGCGATCAGGCGGAACGCCGAGACTTCCCGGTGGTTCTCGTTGGAGATGTCCAGGGAGTCATGGTAGAAGGCCGACAGCGCACCCACCACGCCACACATGATGGCCATCGGGTGGGCGTCGCGGCGGAAGCCGTTGAAGAAGTGGCTCAGCTGCTCGTGGACCATGGTGTGGTTCTTCACGGTGCTGACGAATTTTTCCTGCTGGGCCTTGGTCGGCAGTTCCCCGTACAGGAGCAGGTAGCAGGTTTCGAGGTAGTCGGAGTGCTCGGCCAGCTGCTCGATGGGGTAACCGCGGTGCAGGAGAACCCCGTTGCCACCATCGATGAAGGTGATCTTGGATTCACAGGCGGCGGTGGACACGAAGCCGGGGTCGTAGGTGAACAGCCCCTGCTTCACCAGTGCGCCGACGTCGACCACGTCCGGACCGGTGGTGCCCGAATAGACGGGAAGCTCGATCGGCTCCAGGCCTTCGACGGTCAGGGTTGCTTTCTTGTCAGCCATGGCGGCCTCCTGTGATGATTGTCATGCGAGAACCCCGCCGCGCGGGGCGCGCCCAACTATATATTCTGCCGGTTGATTGTCAATTTCAGCGCCGGGACAGGGAAGTATAGTGGACGGGCGCGGGATTGCTGCCGCGCCCCCGCGCGGCCCGTTCGCGCATTGAAAAAATCCTTGTCCCTGTTTGTCTTACCGGCGGCGCGCCGGTTTGCCAGAACGCTGGAGGCGCGACTATACTGCCGCGACGGGCGCACCTGGGGCCGCCTGCGAAGCTGCCCGGTCGTTCCGGGCCCGCGACGCTGTAAATTCCGGCATTTCCGAACCCGGAATCCGGATTCCCCACGCGGACAGGGCGCCACGGTCGTTGCACTTAACGGGGTAAACTGAGCCGTGAACAAGAACCGACCCGTAAACCTGGATCTCACCACGATCCGCCTTCCCATCACGTCCTATTCGTCCATTCTCCATCGCGCGTCCGGCATCGTGATCTTCCTGTTGCTGCCGCTGCTGCTGGTCATGCTGGAGCGCTCGCTGCAGTCCGAGGCCAGTTACGCTGCGTTGATGGACACCATGGACGGGTTCTTCTTCAAGTTCATGGTCTGGGTCGTGGTCTCGGCGCTGCTGTACCACCTGGTGGCCGGCATCCGTCACATGATCATGGACATGGGCTATGGCGAGAGCCTGGAGGGCGGGAAACTCGGCGCCCAGGCGACCCTCGCGGTCTCGGCGGTACTCATTCTGCTCGCAGGAGTCTGGATATGGTAACCAGCGTCACCAATTTCGGGCGCAGCGGCGTCTACGACTGGCTGATCCAACGGGTCACCGCGGTCGTCATCGGCCTGTACTTCATCTACATGTTGCTGTTCCTGCTGGGCGGCGATGGCAGCTACCAGTCGTGGAAGGCGCTGTTCGACCAGACCTGGATGCGGGTGTTCAGCCTGCTCACCCTGATCTCGGTCGGGGCACATGCCTGGATCGGCCTGTGGACGATCGCCACCGATTACATCAAGCCGACCGTGGCGCGCTTCGTGTTCGAGGCGGCCTGCGGCCTGGCGATGTTCTTCTACCTCGTTTGGGGCATTGAGATTCTCTGGGGAAGCTGAGTTATGGCGAAGATACGCACGCTGGATTTTGACGGCGTCATCGTGGGCGGCGGCGGCGCCGGGATGCGCGCCTCGCTGCAACTGGCGCAGTCGGGCTACAAGACGGCGGTGATTTCCAAGGTGTTCCCCACCCGGTCGCATACCGTGTCGGCCCAGGGCGGCATCACCTGCGCGATCGCCAGTGCCGATCCCAACGACGACTGGCGCTGGCACATGTACGACACCGTCAAGGGTTCCGACTACATCGGTGACCAGGACGCGATCGAGTACATGTGCAGCGAGGGTCCGGCCACGGTGTTCGAACTTGATCACATGGGCCTGCCGTTCTCGCGCACCGAGACCGGGCGCATTTACCAGCGACCGTTCGGCGGCCAGTCCAAGGACTTCGGCAAGGGCGGCCAGGCTGCGCGCACCTGCGCCGCGGCGGACCGTACCGGCCACGCACTGCTGCACACCCTGTACCAGGCCAACCTGAAAAACGGCACGGTGTTCTTCAACGAGTGGTTTGCCGTGGACCTGGTCAAGAACCAGGACGGCGTCGTGGTCGGCGTGATCGCGATCTGCATGGAAACCGGCGAGGTGGTCTACATCCGCTCGCGGGCGACGGTGTTCGCCACCGGCGGCGCGGGACGCATCTTCGCCTCGACCACCAATGCCCTGATCAACACCGGCGACGGTGTCGCGATGTCCCTGCGCGCGGGTTTCCCGGCCCAGGACATGGAAATGTGGCAGTTCCACCCCACCGGCATCCACGGCGCCGGGGTCCTGGTGACCGAGGGCTGCCGGGGCGAGGGTGGTTACCTGATCAACAAGGACGGCGAGCGTTTCATGGAGCGCTACGCGCCCAATGCCAAGGACCTCGCCGGCCGCGACGTGGTGGCGCGCTCGATGGTGCTGGAAATCCTCGAGGGCCGCGGCTGCGGACCCAACGGCGACCACGTGTACCTGAAACTCGACCACCTCGGCGAGGAAGTGCTGGAAAGCCGCCTGCCGGGGATCTGCGAACTGTCACGCACGTTCGCCCACGTCGATCCGGTCAAGGAACCGATCCCGGTGGTCCCCACCTGTCACTACATGATGGGCGGTATCCCGACCAACGTGAACGGCCAGGCGCTCAACCACGACAATGGCACGGACAGCGAGATCGAGGGCTTTTTCGCCGCCGGCGAGGCGGCCTGCGTATCGGTGCACGGCGCCAACCGCCTGGGCGGCAACTCCCTGCTGGATCTCGTGGTGTTCGGGCGTGCGACCGGTCTCTACCTGGAGAAGCACCTGCGTGGCACCGGCGAGGCCCGCGAGGCCAGCGAGAGCGATCTCGAGGCGGCCATGTCGCGTTACAACCGCCTGGAAAGCTCCAACAGCGGCGAGAAAACCGCCGAGTTGCGGGTCGAGTTGCAGACCATCATGCAGAACCACTTCGGGGTGTTCCGCAAGGGTGATTTCATGCAGGAGGGGATCAAGAAGCTTGCCGCCCTGCGCGAGCGGGTCGAGAACGTGTCCCTCGCCGACAAGTCGTCCGCGTTCAACACCGCGCGCATCGAGGCCCTGGAACTGCAGAACCTGTTCGAGGTCGCCGAGGCCACCGCGATTGCCGCCGAGGAGCGCAAGGAAAGCCGTGGCGCCCATGCGCGCGACGACTTCCGTGAGCGTGACGATGAAAACTGGTTGGTGCATTCCCTGTACTACCCGGGAGACAAGAAGGTCGCCAAGCGCTCGGTGAATTTCGCGCCGCGCACCATGGAGGCCTTCCAGCCCAAGGTGCGGACCTATTGACGGCACGGCGTCACGCCGCCGGCGGCAATGGGCCACGCGCGAAGTTGGAGCGCTTGAAAGCTTTTTGAGAGCTTAAAGGTAATGAGGTAATCGACATGCTGGTCAGCGTATACCGCTATAACCCGGACAACGATTCCGAACCCTACATGCAGGATTTCGACGTCGCGATCCCCGAGGGGAAGGACCTCATGGTGCTCGACGTCCTGGCCCTCATCAAGGAGAAGGACCCCTCGGTGAGCTATCGCCGGTCCTGCCGCGAGGGCGTGTGCGGTTCCGATGGAATGAATATCAACGGCAAGAACGGGCTGGCCTGCATCAAGTCCCTGTCCGAGGCCACCGGCGGCAGCGGCAAGCTGGTGCTGCGGCCCCTGCCGGGACTGCCCGTGGTGCGCGACCTGGTGGTCGACATGTCCATGTTCTACCGCCAGTACGAACGCATCCAGCCGTACCTGATCAACGACGAACCGCCGCCGGCCATCGAGCGCCTGCAGTCGCCGGAGGACCGCGAAAAACTCGACGGCCTCTACGAGTGCATCCTGTGCGCCTGCTGTTCGACCTCCTGTCCCTCGTTCTGGTGGAACCCGGACAAGTTCGTCGGGCCCGCGGGGCTGCTACAGGCTTACCGCTTTCTCGCGGACAGCCGCGACACCGCGACCGAGGAGCGCCTGGCAGCCCTCGACGATCCGTTCAGCGTGTTTCGTTGCCGCGGGATCATGAACTGTGTCGACGTCTGCCCCAAGGGTCTCAACCCGACCCGGGCGATCGGTCACATCCGCCACATGCTCCTGCAGCGCGCGACCTGATACCGCCATGAGCCTGGCGCGGTTTCCGTCCGGGACCCGCGCCATGCGGAACCCGGGCCCCCGCCGGGGGTCCACATGACAAGTACCACTTTCCTGTCGTTCGCCATGCCGTGTTCCCGGTTGCGTGCCCCGTGGCGCCTCGCGCTGGTTCTCCTGCTTGCCGTGGGCGGGTCGGCATGGGCCGCACCGGACGCCGATCCGTGGCCCATCTGGGACCGCGCCAACGCCGCGAACCCGGCGTCCATCGGCCACGCCCCGTGGCAGGCGTTCCTGGGCCGCAACCTGGTCGCGGGCACGGACCTGAACCGGGTTCGTTATGGCGCCGTCTCCGCGGCCGACCGGGCCCTGCTCGCCGCGTACCTCGCGGCACTGCAAGCCGTGGATCCGCGCGATTACCGGCGTGACGAGCAGAAGGCGTACTGGATCAACCTGTACAACGCCGCCACCGTGCAACTGGTCATCGACAACTACCCGGTGGACAGCATTCGCGACATCGGCTCGTGGATTTTTTCCTTCGGCCCCTGGAACCGCGACGCGGCCGTGGTCGCCGGGGAGGCGGTGACCTACAACGACATCGAGCACCGCATCCTGCGCCCGCTGTTTCGCGATCCCCTGGTGCATTTTGGGTTGAACTGCGCCAGCGTGGGCTGCCCGGACCTGGTGCCGGAGGCCTATACCGGCGCCAACGTGGACCGGTTGCTGGCGGAGAATGCGCGGGCCTACCTGCGTTCCCCGCGGGGCGTGCGGTTTGCCGGTAACGCGCTGGAACTGTCCTCGATCTTCGACTGGTTCAGCGTGGATTTCGGTGGCCGGCGGGAAGCGGTGCTGGAGTTCGTCGCCACCTACAGCGAAGCTGCCGTGGCGCCGCGGGTTCGTGGCTGGAGCGGGCCGCTCCGTTACCGTTATGACTGGAGCCTCAACGACGCGCGCTGAGGCGGGTTTCAGGTCACCGGTTCGGACGCGCCGATCAGGATAGCCAGTTCGGCGGACGGCATGGGCTTGCCGAACAGGTAGCCCTGGCCGATGTCGCACTCGTTGCGCTTCAGGAACTCGTACTGCTCCTCGGTCTCGACGCCCTCGGCGACCACCTCCAGGCGCAGCTTCTTGGCGATCGCGATGATCGCCGCCGAGATTTCCATGTCGTTGGTGTCGCCGGGAATGTCCTTCACGAAGGAGCGGTCGATCTTGAGGATGTCGATGGGAAACT
Source organism: Pseudomonadales bacterium (assembly GCA_041588495.1). Taxonomy (GTDB): domain Bacteria; phylum Pseudomonadota; class Gammaproteobacteria; order Pseudomonadales; family JBFGWM01; genus JBFGWM01. Next base: position 5,961 of record JBFGWM010000030.1, read on the forward strand.
TTTTCAGGTAACTGAGCGACGAATAGCCGGTTCCGAAATCGTCGATCGCCACCGTGATGCCGAGTTCCTTCAGCTGGCGCAGGATGGAGATGACCGCCGCGACGTTGTCCATCAGCGCGGTCTCGGTGATTTCCAGTTCCAGCAGGTGGGCAGGCAGGCCGGTTTCGTCCAGGGTGCGGCGCACCGTGTCCAGCAGCTTGCGGTCCCGGAACTGGCGGGCCGAGAGGTTCACCGCGACCTTGATGTCGTCGCCGGTGGCGAGGCGCCATTCCTGCGCCTCCCTGCAGGCGCGCGCCAGGATGAAGTTGCCCAGTTCGATGACCTGCCCGGTGTCCTCGGTGATGGGGATGAACTCGTCGGGAGGGATCAGTCCCTTGTCGGGATGGTCCCAGCGGATCAGGGTCTCCACGCCGGTGATCCTGCGTGTCGCCATGTCCACCTGGGGCTGGTAGTAGGGAATGAAGTGTTCCTGCTCGATGGAGCGGCGCACCTCGCTCTCCAGGAACATGCGCTTGACCGCCTCGTAGTTGAGCTCGTCGGTGTAGAACTGGAAATTGTTGCGACCCGATTCCTTGGCCTTGTACATGGCCAGGTCGGCGTTCTTGAGCAGTGTCGTGGGATCGAGACTGTCGGCCGGCGCGATGGACACGCCCATGCTGGCGGTGACGATGATCTCGTAGGTGAACACCTTGATGGGGACGCTGACCGCGTTGGCGATCTTCTGCGCCACGACGGTGGCGTCGTTTTCCATCTTCAGGCCCATGCAGATCATCGCGAACTCGTCACCGCCCATGCGCGCCACGGTGTCCTCCTTGCGCAGCTCGCTCTGCAGGCGCAGGGCGATCTGGCGGATGACGGTGTCGCCCGACTCATGGCCGAAGGTGTCGTTGATGCGCTTGAAACGGTCCAGGTCCAGGTAGATGACCGCCAGCATGCCGCGGCGGCGATCCAGTTCATGGGTGGCGTGGGCCAGGCGGTCGCGCAGGAGTTGCCGGTTGGGGAGCCCGGTGATCTGGTCGTACAGTGCCATGTACTCGAGTTCGCGCTTGGCGTCGATCAGCGCGGAGATGTTCTCGCCCACGGCGATGTAGTGGGTGACCTCGCCGTCGTCGGCCCGCACGGGGGACAGGGACAGACGCAGCCAGGCGTCCGGCCCGTCCGCATTGCGTGGCCGGATCTCACCCTGCCAGGATTCCCCGCTCTGCACCGCCTCCCAGATCTCGTCGTAGCTGGTGGTGCCCTCGTCCTCCTCGCGCAGGAAAAAATCGAAACGCGCGCCGAGCACCTCCCGGTTGGGCAGGCCGGTGAGTGCCAGGAATGCCGGGTTGGCGTACTCGATGACGCCACGGGTATTGAGCACGATGATGGCGCTTGCGCTGGCCTCCACGGCGCTCGAAAGGCGCGACTGGGTGACCTTCATGCGGTCGGCCATGGCGTTGAAGGAACGCGCCAGGGACCCGATCTCGTCGCTGCGCCGGGCGCCGGGTGTGTGATTGACCTCGCCGTCACCGAGTTTTTCCGCCGCTTCCGCAATCTCCACCAGCGGTTCGGAAATCCGCCGCGAGAACAGGAATGCGAGCAGGATGCCGACGAGTATGGTCAGCAGTGCGGTCCACGCGAGCTGGCGCCCGGCGAGGCCGTACTTGGCGGCCAGGGATTTCATGTAGCGGTCGACGGTGACGATGCCCACCACGCTGCCGTCCGGGTTGCGGATCGGCCCGGCCCCGCGCAGGTCCGGCCCGCTCCCGGCGTCGCCGCGGATCACGATGATCTCGCCGCGCAGCGCCTCCAGGTGGTGCGGTTCGGCCGCGATACGACGCCCGATGGGGTAGTCGCCGCCGGGGTCGAGTTCGGTCATCACCACGTACTCGAGCTCGCGGCTGGTCTCGAAATCGGCCGTCGGACGCAGGGTGAAGATGCGCGTCTGGTCGGCCTGGGGGCCGGCGATGAAGCCGCGGAGAAAGCGGAACTGGCCGCGCAGCTTCTGGAACTCCTCCCAGCCGATGACCTCCTTGCCGGGCGGCAGGCGGCGGATGGACTCGTGCTGGCGGCCGTCGATGGAGGCGGACAGGGCGGCCACCAGGGTGCGCAGTTCGTCGTGGGTGCTGTCGAGAATCTGGCTGCGGGCGTGGCCCCAGGCGAACCACCCGCTGACCGCCACGGCGAACACGATCAGTACCGCCGAGAACAGTGCGATCTTGAGGTTCAGGCCGAAACGGATCTGGGGCATCTGGCGGGCCGTTCCATGGGTTGGCGTCCAAGCACCCGCCTCGGCGGGGGCCTATGACCTTCTATATTAGCCCGTGCAGCCGGATTCAGCCCGTCCTGCGCGAGATGCGGGGGACCCATGCGGCCGCCTGCGCGGTGCCGCACGGCGCAGAACGTACTACACTTTATCCCGTCCGATCCGGGCCCGCCTGCCGGGCCGCGATGGCAGGGAAGGCGTGACCGGCGCCGACGCGGGTCGCGTGCGCGAGGCCGGGCGTGGCCAGGCGTGAAGCAAAGCATAGTCGAGGTGATTTTCCGTGGCCGAAAGCATCATGGAGCAACAGTGGCGTACCTCTCACCTCTCTGGGAACAGCGCCGCTTATGTCGAGGACCTGTTCGAGCAGTACCTCGTCGACCCCAACAGCGTGCCCGTCGAGTGGCGCGATTACTTCGAGAAGATCCCGCGCAGCAACGGCGGCACCCAGGACATCCCCCACTCGACGATCCAGGAGCACTTCCGCCTGCTGGCGGCGAATGCCGACCGGGTGCGTCCGCTGGCGCCGACGGCGGTCAGCAGCGAGCACGAGAAGAAGCAGGTCCGGGTCCTGCAGCTGATCAACGCCTACCGGGTCCGCGGCCATCAGAAGGCCAACCTCGACCCCCTGGGCCTGATGGAGCGCGAGCCGGTCAATGACCTCGACCTCGGTTTCCACGGACTCAGCCCGGCGGACTTCGACACCAGCTTCCAGACCGGTTCGCTGTTCATCGGCAAGGAAGAGGCGACCCTGCGCGAAATCCTCGACGTCTGCGAGGAGACCTATTGCACGACGGTGGGCGCCGAGTACGCGCACATCGTCGATACCGGTGAGAAACGCTGGATCCAGCAGCGCCTGGAGAGCGTGCGCGCACACCCGATCCTCGACAAGGAGGAGCGCATCCACCTGCTGGAGCGACTCACCGCGGCGGAAGGACTGGAAAAGTACCTGCAGGCGAAGTTCCCGGGAACCAAGCGCTTCGGCCTGGAAGGTGGCGAGAGCCTGATTCCCCTGGTCGACGAGGCCATCCAGCGTGCCGGCTCCTACAACGTCAAGGAAATCGTGATCGGCATGGCCCACCGCGGCCGGCTCAACGTGCTGGTCAACACCCTGGGCAAGAACCCGGCGGAGCTGATCGAGGAATTCATGGGCAAGCGCCTGGTCGCCGATGGTTCCGGTGACGTCAAGTATCACCAGGGCTTCTCGTCCAACGTGATGACCCCCGGCGGCGAGGTGCACCTGGCCCTGGCCTTCAACCCGTCGCACCTGGAGATCGCCGCGCCGGTGGTCGAGGGTTCGGTCCGCGCGCGGCAGGACCGTCGCCAGGACCGCGACGGCGCGCTGGTCCTGCCCATCAACCTGCACGGGGACGCGGCGTTCGCCGGCCAGGGCGTGGTCATGGAGACCCTGCAGATGTCGCAGATCCGCGGTTTCAAGACCGGCGGCACCCTGCACGTGATCGTCAACAACCAGGTCGGCTTCACCATCAGCAAGCGCGAGGACGCACGCTCCACGGAGTACTGCACCGATGTCGCCAAGATGGTCCAGGCGCCGATTTTCCACGTCAACGCCGACGACCCCGAGGCCGTGTTCTTCGTTTCCAAGCTGGCCATCGACTACCGCATGCAGTTCCGCAAGGACGTGGTCGTCGACCTGATCTGCTACCGGCGTCGCGGCCACAACGAGGCCGATGAACCGGCCTCCACGCAGCCGCTGATGTACGCCAAGATCCGCAAGCACCCGACCACCCGCGAGATCTACCGCGACCGGCTGGTGAAAGAGGGCGTGCTGAGCGAGGCCGAGGCCGAGGAAATGGTCGGCGAGTACCGCGAGCTCGTGGAGACCGGCAAGCACGTGGTCAAGAGCCTGGTCACCAAGCCGGACAAAAGCATGTACGTCGACTGGACGCCGTTCCTCGGTCACGAGTGGACCGCCTACGCCGACACCAGCTGCGACATCAAGGTGCTGCAGGAACTGTCGCACCGGCTCGAGGACATCCCCGAGGGCTTCGTGATCCAGCGCCAGGTGGCGAAGATCTACGATGACCGCCGCAAGATGTCCGCGGGCGCGCTGCCGATCAACTGGGGTTACGCCGAGATCATGGCCTATGCCACCTGCCTGCACGCCGGCCACCCGATCCGGATCACCGGCCAGGACGTGGGCCGCGGCACCTTCTCGCACCGCCACGTGGTCCTGCACAACCAGAAGGACGCCTCGACCTACGTCCCGCTGCAGCACCTGTCACCGGACCAGCCGGACTTCGACATCTACGATTCCTTCCTCTCGGAGGAGGGCGTGCTGGCGTTCGAGTACGGTTACTCGACAACCAACCCCGTGGGGCTGGTGATCTGGGAGGCGCAGTTCGGTGATTTCGCCAACGGCGCCCAGGTGGTGATCGACCAGTTCATCTCTTCCGGGGAGCACAAGTGGGGTCGCCTGTGCGGCCTGGCCCTGTTCCTGCCCCACGGTTACGAGGGACAGGGGCCGGAGCACTCGTCCGCGCGGCTGGAGCGCTACCTGCAGTTGTGCGCGGAGCACAACATGCAGGTGTGCGTGCCGACCACGCCGGCGCAGGTGTTCCACATGATCCGTCGCCAGACCATCCGTCCGCTGCGCAAGCCGCTGGTGGTGATGACGCCGAAGAGCCTGCTGCGTCACAAGCTGGCGGTGTCCAGTCTCGACGAACTGGCCAACGGCCACTTCCAGGCGGTCCTTCCCGAGACCGATGCGGGCGTCAAGCCGGCGAAGGTCAAGCGCGTGGTCCTGTGCAGTGGCAAGGTTTATTACGACCTCTACGAGAAGCGCGCCGAGGAAGGCATCACGGACGTCGCCCTGGTCCGCATCGAGCAACTCTACCCGTTCCCCGAGGACGTGCTCATCGAGACCCTGGCGCCGTACAAGAACCTGAAGTCGGCCACCTGGTGCCAGGAGGAGCCGCAGAACCAGGGCGCCTGGTATCCCAGCCAGCACCACATGCGGCGCTGTCTTGCCGAGCACAATTCGAAACTCTACCTGGAGTTCGCGGGTCGCGCGCCGTCAGCGGCGGCGGCGGCCGGATACATGTCGACCCACGTCGAGGAACAGAACCGTCTGGTTGCGGAAGCACTCGGCATCGCCTGAGCGTACCGGGGACCGGACATGGAAAACTGCAGCGAAACGGCACAAAAGTAAAAAGGAACCGCCATGACCATCGAAATCAAAGCGCCCCAATTCCCGGAGTCGGTTGCCGACGGCACGATTGCCTCCTGGCACAAGCAGCCGGGTGAATCCTGCAGTCGCGACGAGCTGATCGTGGACATCGAGACCGACAAGGTCGTGCTCGAGGTGGTCGCGCCGGCAGACGGCGTGATCAAGGAGATCGTCAAGGGCGAAGGCGACACCGTGCTCAGCATGGAGGTGATCGGCCAGTTCGAGGCCGGGGGTGAAGGCACCGCCCCGGCGGCGGGCGACGGCGGCGGCGCGGCAGAGCCTGCGCCACAGGCGGCCGCGGCCGAGTCCGGCGGTTCCGGTGGCGAGGCGATGGCCAGTCCGGCGGCGCGCAAGGCCGCGGAAGAGGCCGGCGTCGACCTGTCCCAGGTCCAGGGCAGCGGCAAGGACGGACGGATCACCAAGGAAGACGTCCAGGCCCACGCCAAGAGCAAGCCGGCTGCGCCTGCGCCCGCGGCATCCGCCCCGGCGCCCGCGGCGAAGGCCCCGGCCCCGGCGCCCGGCGAGCGTGTTGAGCGCCGCGTGCCGATGACCCGCCTGCGCAAGCGCATCGCCGAACGCCTGGTGGAAGCGCAGCAGACGGCGGCGATCCTGACCACGTTCAACGAGGTCAACATGAAGCCGGTGATGGACCTGCGCAACCAGTACAAGGACGAGTTCCTGAAGAAGCACGGCGTGAAGCTGGGCTTCATGGGTTTCTTCGTGAAGGCCGCGGTCGAGGCCCTGAAGCGGATTCCGTCGGTGAACGCGTCGGTGGACGGTGACGACATCGTCTACCACGGCTACTACGACATCGGCGTCGCGGTGTCCGCGGAGAAGGGCCTGGTGGTGCCCATCCTGCGCGACGCCAACATGATGGGCCTGGCCGAGACCGAGGCGCAGATCATCGAGTACGGCAAGAAGGCGCGCGAGGGCAAGCTCGGCATCGAGGAGATGACCGGCGGCACGTTCACCATTTCCAACGGTGGCGTGTTCGGCTCGCTGCTGTCGACGCCGATCCTCAACCCGCCGCAGACCGGCATCCTCGGCATGCACAAGATCCAGGAACGGCCGATGGTGGTCAACGGGCAGATCGAAATCCTGCCGATGATGTACCTCGCCCTCAGCTACGATCACCGCCTGATCGACGGCAAGGAGGCGGTCACCTTCCTGGTCGAGATCAAGGGCCTGCTGGAAGACCCGGCTCGTATCCTGCTCGACATCTGAGGATAATGGGGACCCTTTGACGCGCCGGCGCCTGCCGGCGCGCGACACCAATCACCGGTAACTACAGGACGAAATTCCATGGCTGATTATGACGTCATCGTGATCGGGGGCGGTCCCGCCGGATACCCGGCGGCCATTCGCTCCGCGCAACTCGGCAAGAAGACCCTCTGCGTGGAGAAATGGATCGGCAAGCAGGACAAGCCGGCCCTGGGCGGCACCTGCCTGAATGTCGGCTGTATCCCGTCCAAGGCGCTGCTCGACACCTCCCACAAGTTCGTGGAGGCCACCGAGCACTTCGAGGAGATCGGCATCCAGGCCAAGGGCGTGACGGTGGACGTGCCGGCGATGATCGCCCGCAAGGACGGCATCGTGAAGCAGCTGACCGGCGGTATCGATTCCCTGTTCAAGGCCAACAAGGTCGAGTGGAAGGCGGGCGCGGGCAAACTGCTGGCCAACAAGGTGGTGGAGATCACCGGCCATGACGGCAAGAAGGAAACCGTATCCGCTGACAACGTCATCATCGCCACCGGCTCGGTGCCCATCGACATCCCGGTGGCCCCGGTCGACAACGACCTGATCGTCGACAATGCCGGCGCCCTGGATTTCGACAAGGCGCCGAAGCGCCTGGGCGTGATCGGCGCCGGGGTGATCGGTCTCGAACTGGGCAGCGTGTGGAAGCGGGTCGGCTCCGAAGTGACCCTCATCGAGGCCGTCGACAAGTTCCTGTTCCTGTGCGACCAGCAGACCGCCAGGGAGGCCCACAAGCTGTTCAAGAAGCAGGGCCTCGACATCCGCCTCGGTGCGCGGGTCACCGGATCCAAGACCTCCAAGAAGACGGTCACGGTCACCTACGCGGACGCCGATGGCGAACACGACATGACCTTCGACAAGCTGATCGTCTGCGTCGGCCGGCGCCCGTATACCGAGAACCTGCTGGCCCCTGACTGCGGCGTGACCCTGGATGAGCGCGGCTCGATCTTCGTCGACGACAAGTGCGCGACGGCGGTGCCCGGCGTGTACGCGGTCGGCGACGTGGTGCGTGGCCCGATGCTGGCGCACAAGGGCACCGAAGAGGGCATCATGGTGGCGGAGAACATCGCCGGTCACACCCACCGGGTCAATTACGACGCCATCCCCAACATCATCTACACCGACCCCGAGATCGCCTGGGTGGGCAAGACCGAGGAAGAGGTGAAGGCCAGCGGTGAGCCTTACAAGGTCGGCGTGTTCCCGTTCGCGGCCAGTGGCCGGGCCATGGCCTCCAATGCCACCGACGGCTTTGCCAAGATCATCGCCCACGAGGAGAGCGACCGCATCCTGGGCATGCACATCATCGGTCCGCACGCCTCGGAGCTGATCATGCAGGGCGTGATCGCCATGGAGTTCATGGGCAGCGCGGAAGACCTCGCCCTGACCTGCTTCGGCCACCCGACCCTGTCCGAGGCGGTCCACGAGGCGGCTCTCGCGGTGGAGAACATGCCCATCCACATGGCGCCCAAGCGCAAGCGCTGAGGGTGCGGGCGGCCGGCTTCCGGCTGCCCTCCGCCACGGGCCCCGGGCGCATCGCGTCCGGGGCCGCTTCGTCTACACTGTATGGGTCAAGTTCGGGCGCCGGGACGCTTGCTCCCAGGTGGCGCCTATCCCAGGACATCAACAACAGCGAAGGGTGCGAACCGTATGAACCTTCACGAATACCAGGCAAAACAGTTATTTGCCGAGTACGGCCTGCCTGTATCCCAGGGCGTGGCCGTGGACAATCCAAAGGAAGCGGCCGAAGCCGCGAGCAAGATCGGCGGTGACAAGTGGGTCATCAAGACCCAGGTCCACGCCGGCGGGCGCGGCAAGGCGGGCGGCGTCAAGCTGGTCAGCTCGAAGGACGAGATCAAGGAGTTCGCCCAGCAGTGGCTGGGCAAGCGTCTGGTGACCTACCAGACCGACGAGCGCGGACAGCCGGTGAGCAAGGTGCTCATCGAGGCCTGCACTGACATCGACCGCGAACTGTACCTCGGTGCGGTGATCGACCGTGGTTCTCAGCGCGTGGTGTTCATGGCCTCCACCGAGGGTGGTGTCGAGATCGAGAAGGTCGCCCACGAAACGCCGGAGAAAATTCTCAAGGCGGAAATCGACCCGATGACCGGCGCCATGCCGTACCAGGCGCGCGAAATCGGCTTCAAGCTGGGTCTCAATTCCACGCAGCTGAAGCAGTTCACCAAGATGTTCCTGAACCTGTCGAAGATGTTCCACGACTACGACCTCGCTCTGCTGGAGATCAACCCGCTGGTGATCACCGGTGACGGCGACCTGCTGTGCCTGGACGCCAAGGTGTCCATCGACGGCAACGCCCTGTTCCGCCAGCCCAAGCTGAAGGACATGCACGACCCCAGCCAGGACGACGAGCGCGAGGCGCACGCGGCCCAGTGGGAACTCAACTACGTGGCTCTCGACGGCAACATCGGCTGCATGGTGAATGGTGCCGGACTGGCCATGGGCACCATGGACATCATCAACCTGCACGGCGGCAACCCGGCGAACTTCCTCGACGTCGGTGGTGGCGCCACCAAGGAACGGGTTTCCGAGGCGTTCAAGATCATCCTCTCGGACGACAAGGTGCAGGCAGTGCTGGTCAACATCTTTGGCGGGATCGTGCGTTGCGACACGATTGCCGACGGCGTGATCGGCGCGGTCAAGGAGGTCGGCGTGAAGGTGCCCGTGGTGGTGCGCCTGGAGGGCAACAACCGCGACCTCGGCAGCCAGAAACTCAAGGAAAGCGGCCTGAACATCATCGCGGCGACCAGTCTCAAGGACGCTGCCGAGCAGGCGGTCAAGGCGGCGGGAGGTGCAGCATGAGCATCCTGATCAACAAGGACACCAAGGTCATCTGCCAGGGCTTCACGGGCTCCCAGGGCACGTTCCACTCCGAGCAGGCGATCGAATACGGGACGCGCATGGTCGGCGGTGTCACGCCGGGCAAGGGTGGCCAGGAACACCTCGGCCTGCCGGTGTTCGACACGGTGCGCGACGCGGTTGCCGAAACCGGCGCCGACGCCAGCGTGATCTACGTGCCGGCGCCGTTCTGCAAGGACTCCATCTGCGAGGCGGCCTACGCCGGAGTCAAGCTCATCGTGTGCATCACCGAGGGCATCCCGACCCTGGACATGTTGCAGGCGAAGATCGTTGTCGATCAGTGCGGGGCGCGTCTCGTGGGCCCGAACTGCCCCGGGGTGATCACCCCGGGTGAATGCAAGATCGGCATCATGCCGGGATCGATTCACAAGCCCGGCAAGGTCGGGATCGTGTCGCGGTCCGGAACGCTCACCTACGAGGCGGTCAAGCAGACCACGGATCCGGGTTATGGCCAGAGCACCTGCGTGGGGATCGGCGGCGACCCGATTCCGGGCAGCAACTTCATCGACATCCTGACCCTGTTCCAGGAGGACGAGGCCACCGAGGCCATCGTGATGATCGGTGAAATCGGCGGCACCGCCGAGGAAGAGGCGGCGGCCTTCATCAAGGAGAACGTCACCAAGCCGGTGGTTTCCTACATCGCGGGCGTGACCGCGCCGGCCGGCAAGCGCATGGGGCACGCGGGCGCGATCATTGCCGGCGGCAAGGGCACCGCGGACGAGAAGTTTGCCGCCCTCGAGGACGCCGGGGTGAAGACGGTGCGCAGCCTGGCCGACATCGGCAGCGGGATCGCCGAGATCACCGGTTGGTGATAGCGGCCCCGGAAACGGAAAAGGCAGCCTGCGGGCTGCCTTTTTCTTGCGGAGAGCGTGGACGTCGTATTCAATGCCCGGCCGGCATCAGAGATCTCCCTTGCGGCCGAGGATGTTTTCGGTGGACAGTTCGAACGGTGGCTCGGTGAAATACATGCAGGTTCGCGCGTGGTCGATGAACTCCCGCTGCTCCACCATGAAACGCCCGAACAGCCCCACGATCTCGGGTTCGCCGAGGGCGGTTTCCAGGTGCCCGGCATTGTCCCAGTAGACTTCGACCGAGCCGTCGAAGGGGTGCTCGGTGCCGTAACGGGAATGCATGGTACGGTTGCGTTCGATGTTCAGGGTCAGGGCCTGGGAAAACTGGAAGGCGTCGAGGGCTTCACACAGTTGGCGGACCATGTCGGCGTGCCGGCCTTTCCAGAAGTTGCGGAACTTCTCTTCCTCGACGTCCTC
>JBFGWM010000031.1:0-16667 GCA_041588495.1 Pseudomonadales bacterium
CGCGACCGCCGTCGACCGGCCTGTCCTGCGACGAAGTCGCAGCCTGGCCGGGTGACCCGAAGGCAGTTGCGGTGGGATCAACGCCCGTCGCATCGACCCCGGGTTCCCCATCCATGGTGGTCAGCGTGACCGCTTCCCCGTCCGCGGACTGGTCCCGCTCCCCGGACCCGGTTCCCGTGTCGCCGTCACTGTCACCGTCGCCAATAGCAGCGACCCCTTCCGGCGCATCCGGATGATCTCCCCCATCGGTCTGAGCGTCCCCGGCCAGTGTCACCGCGGCAGGCAGTTCGCCGTCGACGACAAGTTCTGTATCAATTGCAGGTGCGGCGACAGGCGTGCCCTCGCTCCCCTGGCCCGGCGATTGGGACCCGGCCTGTGGATCGTCCACCGGCGCCTCCGCGGTGTCCGTGGTGCCGGAGGCTTCCCCGGTCCGCTCCGCGCTCACCGGCGAGCGCTCGCCCTCGGGCGGCAAGTCCTTGCCGTCCCCACCTTCCGCCGACTGATCCACGGCCTGGCGTTGCGACCCACTATTGTCCGCGGCCCGCGGCTTTTCCGCGGCCCGGCTGGCGCCTTCCGTGCGCGCCCTGGGCGCCTCTCGCTCCGGCCTGGAGGACGCATCTTCCCGCGCGGGACGGGATTCCGCGGAGCGGGCCTTCTCGCGTGCCAGGAGGCTCCCGAAACCGTTCTCGGAAGAATCTTTTTTTCTATTTGATTCAATACTTTGCGTGATCGAACCGAAATCGGCCGCGGATTCGCGCGCGGGCAGGTTCATCAACTGCCCGAGCATTTCGAATGACTTGAAAGATGGCTCCATCGCCCTGCTCCACTGGTCCCATGCGTTCATTTGCCGAAAAGGAGCAGGCGTGCACCATTGCTGGTAACGGAGCCCGGCTGCATTCCCTTGCGACCCGGTGTTCACAGGGTACAAAGCAATAAGCTTGCCAGTGTGGGGAGAGTGGGGAATTACGCGGTGATCAGGCGGGCCCGGGGAGAACCGGGCGCGGGGTCACAGTTCGCCTTCGAGTATCGTCTTGACCCGGTCGTACTCGGCGCGGATCTTTTCCAGGACCGCCGCGGAGCCTTCAGTGGTGCCGTCGCGGCCCATGGCCTCGGCCTCGTAGCAGAGTTCAGCCAATGGCGCGATGCCCAGATTCGCGCAACTGCCCTTGAAGCTGTGTGCGGCGGCACGCAGGGCATCGGCGTCAGAGGACTCGACCGCCGCTGTCAGTTGCTCGAGGCGCGCCGCGGAGTCCTGGAGATAGGTCTCGATGAGTACGCCGAACTGGTCCTCCATGACTTCCTTCAACTCGTGAAGCGCGTTGAGATCAACCGGGTCCTGTTCACTCATGGAATACGATCTGCCTTTCTAATGCGCGTCAGGCGCAATTCAAATTTTCGGGAGCCGCGACTCAACATGAGTCGAACTAAATGATAGCCCACGCCGCCATGGATTCACCACCCACCGGCGACCGCACGCGCATTCACCACCGGTACACGGCCTCGACCTGGTTGCCGTTGCCCACGTAATTCACGGATTCGCAAAGCTTGCGCAGCAAGGGGATTCCCCGGCCGTGATAGGTCTTGGTGACTTCCGCCTCCTGGGCGTCCTCGGCCTTGGCCAGTTTGGCCTGCCAGTCGAAACCCGGGCCGCTGTCCTCGACCCGGATGCGCAGGCGGTGTTCTCCCGGCCCGCCATTGATGTCGCACTCGAAATGAAAGATCACGAACCCCTCGATGGGCTCGCTGAGCAGGCGCGCACGCTGCGAGTAGTACTCGGCGAAACCGTCGGGACTGGCCTTGAGGTTCGAGTCCAGTCCCATCACGCCGTGCTCAAGGGCGTTGGAATACATCTCGGTCAGCACCGTGTGCAGGGACACCTGGTGCGCGCGCAGGCCCGGCACCTCGGCCAGGATGCGCAGCAGGAGCGAGACCGGATTGAAATTCTTGGCCGTGTCGGCGGGCAGTTCATAGGTGAACTTCCACTCGTTGGCGTTGAGCATTTCGCTGGCGTTATAGGTGACCTCGGTATCGGCGATCTCCTCCGCGTCCACCATCCTGACCTCGACCAGGGTGGTGTCGTCGCCCCAGTCCTCGCCACCGATATACGCCTTGACCCCCTCCTGGATCTCGTCAAACAGGGTCTCGGGGTCCTCGTTGGCCTCGAAGATCGCGTACAGGCGATCGTCGCCAAACATCTCGCCCTGGTCGTTTTCCGCCTCGATGATGCCGTCAGACCAGAGATAAAGGCGGGACCCCACCTCCATGTCGTGGATCTCGGTGTCGCACTTGAAGCCGTTCGCCCCGAGCACGCCGAGCGGCAGGTGGCGGGACTTGATGCGATCGACCCGCTTGTATTGCGGGTGGTAGAGGTACACGTCGGGCAGGCCGCCGACCCAGATTTCCATCCGGTTGGATACGAAACTCAGGGAAGCCATGGCGCAGCAGCAGAAATAGCTCGGCGGCAGGACGCTCTTCAGCTTGAGGTTGATCGCCGGGAGGATGTCGGTGATGCCGAAACCTTCCGCGCTCATCTGGTAGAACACCTCGGACAGCGGCATCGCGCCAATCGCCGCGGGCAGGCCGTGACCGGTGAAGTCGCCCAGCAGGACGTGCATGTCCCCCGCCGGCGTACGTGCCGCGAGGGCGATATCGCCGTTGAAGATCGACATCGGATCAAGCAGCCGCTTGATGTTGCTGGCCTGCATGCAGCCGGGGTGGGCCACGTTGTCGAAAATGGTGCGCGCCGCGCGCTGTTCCTCGGTCATGTGCACGTTGTGCACGGCGATCTCGTCGCGCTGCTCCTGCATCATCTGGTGCAGGCGCCGCATGCGGTCGAAGGCGCGGATCTTGGCGCGCAGGACCACCGGCTTGTAAGGCTTGGACAGGAAATCGTCGCCACCCACGTCCAGGCACTTGGCCAGCGCCTCCGGCTCCTGCAGGGAGGTCAGGAAGATGATCGGCACCAGGCGCTCGCCGGCCAGTTCCTTGATTTCCCCGGCGGCCTCGTAGCCGTCCTTGTTGGGCATCATGACGTCCAGCAGGACCAGGTCCGGCTGGTTTTCAGAGAATTTCTCGACCGCTTCGACACCGTCGCGCGCCGTGCACACGTCGTGACCCTGCTTGCGCACGATGGCCTCGAGCAGCATCCGGTCGGCGTTGTTGTCGTCGGCTATGAGAATCCGGATGGGTTCTTCGGGGGGAAGGTTCCCTGCATCATTCATGGTTCTGGACCTGAAACCCCTGGTGATGCGTCCGGATTGCGGCGGTCTGGGCCCGCCCCGGGGACAACCCGGGACAGGCTTTCAAACCGAGGAGGCGGGTTACTGGATCGTAAACAACTGCTCGAAGTTCGAGATCGTGAGGATCTTGCGAACGTCGGTATTGCAGTTGACGATGCGGATGTCCGCGTTGTCACCACCGGCATGATCACGAAGAAGAAGCAGCATACCCAGCGCGGAGCTGTCCAGGTATGTGGTTTCCTTCATGTCCACGATGTAATGCTGCGGTTCTTTGTCCACCTTTTCGTACGCATCTCGAAACATCTGGTGCGCACTGAAGTCGAACCGACCTTTGATCTTTATTGTCAGTTCCGCGCCATCGCCGGACTGCGTTGCACTGATTGTCATACCGCTACCTCGTCGGTCGGAAAGTCCTTGTTACTAAATCCTTGAATTCGGTCAAATAAAACCGGCAGGGCGACCCCTCTCCGGTTCCAGTCGAATTGTAATGGACAAAACCGGGAATAGCCAAATATATAGACCATTCCGTTGGATTGGCAATTTCAGAAAGATGCCGAACGGGGGCCGCACACCCACCGGTCAGTCGCCACTCTGCGCCTCGCGGGCGGCGCGCTGGGACACCAGTTCGTCGGAATCCTTCTGCTCGCGGCGATCGGCCTCGCGGGCCTCGCGGGCCCTGAACCGTTCGATGAGGGCGGTAACGGCCTTGTGACGTCCGTGGTGGTGCTGCCAGTTGGCCCGCGCCAGGTCCAGGCGTCCACGCGCCTGGCGGATCTGTTCGCCCTGGGTGACGATCAGTTCGCCGAGCTGCTCGGTGAAGCGCACGTAGCCGCGCATGCTCTCTCCACTCAGGCCGGCGCGCCCGGCATCCTGCATGCGCTGCCGGTACTCGCGCTGGAAATCCTCGAGCTGCGCCAGGCGCGACTCCTCGCGCTCGACGGCTTGCAGCGCCTCGCCGAGCTGCTTGAGGGCAGCTTCCTCGCGCATCCCGGCGAGCCGCTCCACGGGCTCCATTTTCTTTGACCGCCTGGCCATCTGCCACTGCTCCCGACCGCGCCGACATTCCGGCGCATACTGTACCCGGGGAGGAAACTGCAAGTTCCGTTCCGCGACCCGGGGCCGGGCAACGCCGCCCAGTCTCCGCCTCGATCCATGATGCCCGAAAGCGGGACGGCACACGATTCCTCCCGCGGCGAAGGACACCCGCCAACTGCCACCGGCAGTTCCCCGGGCCACAAAAACCTGCTTTACTCAAGGGTCAGGAGACCACTTCCGGAGCCATCGCCCGAGCATGCAGACCGCCATCCAGCAACCCGATCAGTGCGCGCGAATCCTGGTCGCGGATGACGATCCGGACGATCGCATGATGATCGAGGACGCCCTCGAGGACTGCGGCATCCGGGTCAACCTGGATTTCTGCGTGGACGGCCAGGACCTGGTGGACCACCTCCAGGGCGTGAAAAACAACGCGGGTTCCGGTTCCGCCCCCGACCTCATCCTGCTGGACATCAACATGCCGCGCATGAACGGGCTGGAGGCGCTGCGCTCGATCAAGGAGGATCCGGCGCTGAAAACGATTCCGGTGATCATGCTGACCACGTCCCGCGAGGAGGCCGACGTCATCACCAGTTACCGGCTCGGCTGCAACTCGTTCATCACCAAGCCCAACCTCTACGACTCCCTGGTCGATCTGCTCAAGGTCCTCAGCGAATACTGGATCGATTTCGTGAAACACGCGCCGGTGCAGAAAGCCATCGACGACACGCTCGGCCGCGACTGAAACCGGGCCGGGTGCTCGGCTTGTGCCGCGCCCGTCACCTATAATCAGGATTGGTGTAAGGACTGCACGATCCCATGCTCAAGATTCTCATCGCGGAAGACGATCCGGACGACCGGGACCTGGCCCAGGAAGCCCTGTCCATGACCGGCCTCGCGTCGGAAGTCCGCTTCGTGGAAAACGGCCAGGAACTGATGGACTACCTGAACCGTGGCGGCGCCTATGCCGATCGCGAACCCGGGCTCCCGGACCTGCTCCTGCTCGATCTCAACATGCCGCGCATGGACGGGCGCGTGGCCCTGCGCGCGATCCTCGAGACCCCCGCGCTCCGCCTGCTTCCGGTGGTGGTGCTGACCACGTCCCGCGACATCGAGGATATCCGCTACTGCTACGAGACCGGCGCCAACTCCTTCATGACCAAGCCGAGCCGTTTCCAGGATCTGATCGACGCCATGAGAAAACTGGAAGACTACTGGGCCAACGTCGTCAACCTGCCGCCGTCGAACTGAATGGCGGCGACGGAGTCCGTGGTTTCATGCTGAAAATCGGCATCATCGATGACGACTCCGAGGACTACGTGATCCTGCGCGAGTTCCTGCGCGACGTGGATTCGGGGTTCGAGATCGAGCATCTCAGGAATTATGACGACGGCCTGCTTGCGGCAAAGTCCCAGGCCCATAGCGCCTATCTGGTCGACTACCGGCTCGGTTCGGATAACGGCCTCGACCTGATCGCCGAGGCCATCGGTTCCGGTTGCCGCCGGCCGATGGTGCTGGTGACCGGCTTCGACGACCCCACCCTCGGCAAACGCGCGCTGCAGGCGGGCGCCGCCGACTTCGTGCCCAAGGAAGAGGCCTCGCCGAGCCTGCTGGTGCGGGTCCTGTCCCACGCGCTGGAACGGGCCCGTCTGCAGGAGCAGCTCGACCGCTACTCGGGTCACGACGCCCTCACCGGGCTGGCCAACCGCTCCCTGTTCCAGCATCACTGCGCGCGCGCGATCGCGCGGGCCATGCGCGCCAGGAGCATGTTCGCGGTGATCTACGTCGACCTTGATCACTTCAAGGAGATCAACGACACCCTCGGCCACGCCTGTGGCGACCAGCTGCTGATCAAGGCCGCGCGCCGCCTGCAGGGGAGCGTGCGCCAGGAGGACGTGGTCGCGCGCCTGGGCGGTGACGAGTTCTGCCTGCTCGCCGAGGGTCTGAAGTCCCTGGAGGACGCGGAGACGGTTGCCGCCAAGCTGACCGATTCACTGACCACGCCGGTCACCCTCGACGGTCACGAGGCGCAGGTCAGCGCCAGCGTCGGGGTTGCCGTGTGGCCGGACCACGGCAGCACGGTCGCCGACCTCACCCGCAAGGCGGACGCCGCCATGTACACGGCCAAGCGCCACGGCCGCAACGATTACCGGATCTTCAGGCCGGAAATGGCCGCGCTCGCCGACCGCTCCGAGAAGCTTTGCGCCAACCTGCCGGAAGCCATCGCCGGCAACCGCCTGCAGCTCGGTTACATCCCGCGCCGCGACCTGCCCAGTGGCCGCCTCACCGGCCTTATGGTCATACCCGCGTGGCGCGTGGAACCGGACCGCGCCATCTGCGGACGCGAACTGCTGAACCTCGCCGAGGAATCCGACGCCAGCCAGCTGCTCGCCACCTGGCTGATCAACCGCCTTTGCGACGAGCTCCGTGAACTGCGTGACGAAGCCAGCCTCGACGGCCTTCACGTGTGCATCCAGGGCAACGCGGGACTGCTGCGCAGCCAGCGCTTTCACGACGCGTTGCGCGCTGCCGGCGAGGGCCGCATGCTGCAGGACTTCTGCCTGGAGATTGCCGTTCGCGAGTGCGAACTGCACGAGATGGCGGATGACGAGAAACGCGTCATCCACGAGCTGGACGTGGTCGGCGCGCGCCTGGTGATCGACGAATTCGGCGAGCGCTACTCGGCCCTGCCGCTGCTGATGCACTACCCGGTTGCGGCGCTCGAGATCCACCGCCATTTCATCAACCGGCTGGGACAGGATCCCCACGCACCCACCATCGTCGAGGGACTGGTGCTGTTGGCCCACCACCTCGGGCTGCGGGTGATCGGCTGCGGCCCCGTCACCGCGCAGAACCTGGAGTTGCTGCGTGGTACCGGGTGCGACGAATACGAGGACCTGGAAACGGTCGACCCGCTCCCGGCGGTGGAACTGGCGCCGATCCTGGCGCGCGCAGCGGATTCCCCCGGCTAACCCCGGTCAGCCCTGGCCCACCTGCGGCACGCCCGCGCGGGGCTGCTGCGTGGCCGGCGGCTGGTGGGTCGGGATGAGGATATTGCGCAACCCCTGGATGCTTTCCTCGAAGCGCGCACAGTCATTGAAATCCTGCTGCAGGAAGCGCCGCATTTCCGGCATCCGCTCGATCGCGTAATCGGTTTCCGGATCGCTGCCCGCCGCATAGGCGCCCACGTGGATCAGGTCGCGCGACTGCTCGTAGCGGGAGTAGACCTGCCGGAAACGCTGCGAGGCCTGCAGGTGTTCCCGGGTGACCACGTAGGGCATCGCACGACTGATGGAGCCCTCCACGTCGATGGCCGGGTAATGGCCCTCGTCCGCCAGGCGCCGGTCGAGCACCACGTGTCCGTCGAGGATCGCCCGCGCGGCGTCCGCGATGGGGTCCTGCTGGTCGTCGCCCTCGGTGAGCACCGTGTAGAACGCGGTAATGGAACCGCCACCCTTGTCGGCATTCCCGGCCCGCTCCACCAGTTGCGGGATGCGCGCGAACACCGAGGGCGGGTAGCCCTTGGTGGCCGGCGGCTCGCCGACCGCCAGGGCCAGTTCGCGCTGGGCCTGGGCGAAACGCGTCAGGGAGTCCATCAGCAGCAGCACGTTCTTGCCCTGGTCGCGGTAATACTCGGCGATGCGCGTCGCGACCACCGCCGCGCGCAGGCGCAACAGGGGCGACTCGTCCGCCGGGGAGGCAACCACTACGGCGCGACGCAGACCCTGCTCGCCGAGGATCTGCTCGATGAATTCCTTGACCTCCCGACCCCGCTCGCCGACCAGTCCGACCACCGTGACGTCGGCGGCGGTGAACTTGGCCATCATGCCCAGCAGCATGCTCTTGCCCACGCCGCTGCCGGCGAACAGGCCGAGGCGTTGCCCGCGGCCAACGGTGAACATGGAATTGATGGCACGCACGCCGACGTCCAGGGGTTCGTGGATCGGGTTGCGCTTCAGAGGGTTGATGACCTCCGCCTGCAGGGTCACCGTCTCGCGGCAGCCGAGGTCACCGAGGCCGTCCAGGGGACGCCCGGAACCGTCCACCACGCGCCCCAGCAATTCGTCGCCGACCGGGATCAGGTTGATCTGCTCGCTGGGCACCACCCGCGCGCCGGGACGCAGGCCCTCCACGTTGCCGGCCGGCATCAGGTACAGCTTGCCGCCGGAGAAACCGACCACCTCGGCATCGACCTCGCGTCCGGATTCGAGGATCACCCGGCAGTGGCGACCCACCGGGATCTCGCATCCGGCCGCCTCCAGGGTCAGGCCCACCATGCGCGTGATGCGCCCCTGGACCACCGGTGGCGAGGTTTCCGCCACGTGGGCGGCGCGAGCGCGCATGCGCGCGGCGATGGAGTCGGTCACAGTGGTTCGTCCCCGGGTTCGTCATCGGTCGGGTCTGCCGGCGATTCGCTTCCGGCATCGTCCGCAACCTCCGGAAACACGTCCGCGGGATCCTCGAAATCGATCGACTCCTTTGCAGCGGAAGCTGCGGAGCGGGCGGCCGCGGCGGCCGTCTCCATGTCACTTTCCGAGGGGGTCTCGTAGCGCTTGCGCACCAGTTCGGAGACCACGTCGTCGAAACGCTCGCCGACCGTGAAGTCGACCAGGCTCTGCTCGTTCTCGACGTGTACGCCGCCGGGCTGGATGGCCGGGTCCGGCACCAGTTGCCAGTCCCCGTCGATGGCCGCGCCGGACGCTTCCAGGTTATCGAGGTCCGCCGGGTTGACCCGCAGGCGCAGCCGCTTGCTGCCCTCCGGCAGGGCCTGAACGGCCTCGTGGACGATGGTGGAAATCTGCGAGGAGTCGGCGATCAGCTCACGCTGCACCACCGCGCGCGCCACGCGGACCACGAGTTCAACCAGCGCCGCCTCCAGGTCACGTTCCTCGTCCGCGGCCGGCTGCACCAGTTTGGCGGTAATCTGCGCAAGCCGGTCGGCCTGGGCGCGCAGTTCCTTGAGGCCCGCCTCGCGGCCTTCCTTCTGCCCCGCCTCGAGACCCTCGAGGCGCCCCTCCTCGTGTCCGTCACGACGGGCGGCCTCGCGAATCTCCTCGATCTGTTCCGCGGTCAGCGGCTCGACGGCAAGATCCTCGGTTTCCACGGGAGGCCGCGAACCGCCGCCCACCACGTGCTCGCCGTGGATGGCCGGAAGTTCCCATTTTTCGTAGGCGCTGAGTTGGCCCGCGGGAATGCGTTGTCCACGCTTTCCCTTGGCCTCCCTGGCTTCCCTGGCTTCCTTGGATTCAGTGGTCTCGTCGGTCATGATCGCTGCAGCGCCTTGAGGTCACGGGGCGCCGGGTGCGCCCGGACCTCAGAGCATCTCTTCCCCGCCCTTGCCACCGAGGGTGATCTCGCCGGCATCGGCCATGCGCCGCGCGATGGCGAGGATTTCCTTTTGCGCGCCTTCCACCTCGCTGACCTTGACCGGGCCCTTGGCCTCGAGGTCGTCGCGCAGGAGTTCCGCGGCGCGCTTCGACATGTTGCCGAAGATCTTCTCGCGCACCGGCTCGTCGGCGCCCTTGAGGGCCAGCACCAGGGTCTCCGAGGAGATCTCCCGCATCAGGGCCTGGATGCCGCGGTCGTCGACGTCGATGAGGTTGTCGAAGACGAACATCAGGTCCTCGATCTGGTTGCCGAGTTCCTCGTCGACTTCCTTCAGCTGTTCCATCAGCTGCGCCTCGACCGAGGTGTCGATGAAGTTCATGATGTCGGCCGCGACCTTGACGCCACCGATGGCCGCGGACTTGGTGCCGCCCTTGCCGGAGAACTGTTTCTCAAGAACCTTGTTGAGCTCGGCGAGCGCTTCCGGCTGCACGGATTCGAGACGCGCGATGCGCTGGATGAGGTCCATGCGGGTGTTTTCCGGCAACACTGAGAGCACCTCGCCGGACTGGTCCGCGTCGAGGTAGGACAGCACGATGGCCTGGATCTGCGGGTGCTCGTAGCGCACCACGTCGGCAACCGCCTTGGCGTCCATCCACTTCAGGGTATCGAGCCCCTGGGTGTTGCCGCCAATCAGGATGCGGTCGATCATGCCCCCGGCTTTTTCCTCGCCGAGGGCCTCGTTGAGCATGTTGCGGATGTAACTGTCGGCGCCGACGCCGAGCCCGGTCTCCTCGCCCACCATCTCCACGAAGTTGGTGACCACGGACTCCATCTGGTCCTTGGTCACGTCATGGACGGTGGCCATGGCGGCGCCAACCTTCTGGACCTCCTTGGGCCCGAGGTGGCGGAGCACGTTGGCGGCCTCCTTTTCGCCCAGGGACATGAGCAGTACGGCGGCCTGTTCCACCTTGCTCAGTTCAGGGGCGCGATCCTTCTCACTCATCGGCGTTGATCATCTGCTTGACCACCTGGGCGACCCGTCCGGGATTCTCGGACACCAGGCCCTTGATGGCATTGAGTTGTGCCTCGTAGCCCTCTTCGGGCCGTGGCAGCAGCACATCCGGGCTACCGCTGAGTGTAACCTGATCGGAAGACATGTCTCCACGCTCACCGCCCAGCCCCTCTGCGCCGCCGAGTCCGCCCATGCCACCCGCCCCGGCACCGGCCGCCGCGGTCGCCGCGGTGCCGGCCTCGGCCAGGTTCTTCATGATCGGGCGCAGCACCGCGAACACCAGCAGCAGGACGAACAGTGCCCCCAGTGCCTGTTTGACCACGTTCCAGAACCAGGGTTGCTCCCAGATCGGCGGCGGCGGCAGTTCCTCCAGTGCGGTGGGCGCCGCGAACGCCGAGTTGATGACGTTGACGCTGTCGCCGCGAGCCGGATCATAGCCGACCGCGTCCTTGACCAGCGCGGTGACGCGGGCGATCTCTTCCGGGGTCCACTCGCGGCGCGACCCCTTGGCGCCCTCGCCCTCCTTGAGGTTGTCGAGCACCACCGCGACGCTCAGACGCCGTACCTTGCCGGTCTCGTGGCGGGTGTGGCTGATGGTGCGGTCCAGCTCGTAGTTCTTGGTGACCTGCTCGACCTCGCGCATGCCCGGACCGCCGTCAGCGGCACCCGCGCCGGCCGCAGCCGTACCCTCGGCGACCTCCGGTACCGTGGAACCGCCCGGGGGCTGGTTGGCCAGGGCGCCAGGAATGCCACCCGCGGCGGCTCCGCCGGCGAGGCGGGACTCGCCCACGATCTGCTCGCTGCGTACCGCCGGCAGGTCCGGGTTGAACTGTTCCGCGGTCTGCTCGACCACGGTGAAGTCGATGTCTGCGGTCACCTCGGCGCGGAAATGCTCGTGGCCGACGACCGGCGCGAGGATGCTCTGGATGCGCGTGGTCAGCACCTCCTCGTAGCGGCGGGTGTACTCGAACTGCTTGGAGGCCATGACCATGTTACTGGCCTCGTCCTCATCGGGCGACAGCAGCTGGCCCCGCTGGTCGACCACGGTCACCGACTTGCGGTCCATCTCTGGAATGCTGTTGGCGACCAGGTTCATGATGCCCAGCACCCGGCTGGGCTCCAGGCGCATACCGGGATAGAGATCCACCAGCACCGAGGCGGTGGGTTTGCGATTGTCACGCACGAACACCGAGCGCCCCGGAATGGCGATGTGCACGCGGGCGTTCTTGACGCCGTGCATGCCGCCGATGGTACGTGCCAATTCACCTTCGAGGCCACGGCGATAGCGCGCGGTCTCGATGAACTGGCTGGTGCCGAGACCCTGGTCCCGGTCGAGCATCTCGAGCCCCACGCGGCTGTCCAGCTTGACGTCGGCAGCCGCCAGCTTGAGGCGGATGTCCTGCAGTTTCTCGGCGGGCACCAGCACGTTGCCGGAACCCGGGTCGATCCGGTACTGGATGTTGTGCTGGCGCAGCACCTCGATGACCTGGTTGGCGTCACCCGGTGCGAGCCCGGGCGCCAGGGGCTGGTAGGTCGGCTCCTGGGACCACAGCACCACCGCGAAGCCGATGGCCACGCTGGCCGCGAGGCCGATCATCAGGCCCACCTGGCGCAGGATGGTCAGTCCGCTGAATCCCTCGACGAGCGGGCTGCCCGGTGCTGCCGGCAGTCCGGCCCCACCCTCTCCCGCTGTTGCTGCTCCTGCCATGATCTATCCGCTCCCGTCAGTCCGCCGTTCAGACCGGCATGTTCATGATGTCCTGGTAGGCCTGCACCAGCTTGTTGCGCACCTGGGTCATGGCCTGGAAGGACACACTGGCCTTCTGCACCGCCACCATCACCTCGGGCAGGTCGACGCCGGGTTCACCGACCTCGAAGCGCCGCGCGAGGTCGCCGGCGTGCATCTGGGTCTCGTTCACCTTGTTCACCGCTCCCTTCAGCATATCGCCAAAGCTGGGTGCATCGGGCTTCGCATCCGGGGGCGTCGCGCCCGGCAGGGGCGTGCCCACCTTGGATTGCATTTCGGCCTGCAGGGATCGCATCTGCATGAGTACGCGGTTGATGTCGATGCGGTCGGTCATGTCGGCTTGCTCCTGGATACAGTGTCAACGTGTTGCTTGTTGCGATTCGGTGCGTGCCGGGTTCAACCCGGCTGCAGGGCGTTCTCGAGATCGAGTCCCGCCTCGCGGAAACGCGCCAGCTTGTAACGCAGGGTGCGCGGGCTGAGCCCAAGCTTCTCGGCGGCCTTCTTGCGGCTGCCGCCCGCGTTCTTCACCGCCTCGACGATGAGCCGGAACTCGTGGCTGCGCACGTCCTGCTGTAACTCGCCGCTGTCTTCCGCGACAGCTGCCGGCTGAACCACAGTCGAGGCAGCCGTCGGTTGCCCGTCCAGGCGGAACTCGGCCACGCCGAGCTCGCCACCGTTGTGCAGGATCAGGGCCCGCTGCACGGCGTTGTCGAGTTCGCGCACGTTACCGGGCCAGGAATGGGCGGCCAGCGCGCTGCGCGCCTCCGGCGCCAGTTCGGGTGCCGGGCGGTGCATCTTGGCGGCGTGCATCTGCAGCAGGCGCTCCGCGAGGGGCACGATGTCTGCCGGACGTTCGCGCAGGGGATGCCAGTGCAGGGGAAACACGCTGAGCCGGTAAAAAAGGTCCTCGCGGAAACGCCCCTCGAGGACGTCGTCGTGGAGGTCGCGGTTGGTGGTGGCGATCACCCGCACGTCCAGGGAAATGGTCTTGCGACCGCCGATACGCTCCACCTCGCGCTCCTGGAGCACCCGCAACAGCTTGGCCTGCAGGCCGAGTTCCATCTCGGAGATCTCGTCCAGAAGCAGGGTGCCGCCATCGGCCTGCTCGAACTTGCCCGGCGCACTGGCGTGGGCGCCGGTGAACGCGCCCTTCTCGTGCCCGAACAGGGTGGCCTCGAGCATGTTCTCGGGGATCGCCGCGCAGTTGATGGCCACGAACGGGCCGCTGGAGCGGTTCGAATGACGATGAATGTACCGGGCCAGGACTTCCTTGCCGGTGCCGCTCTCGCCGGAAATCAGCACCGTGGAATCGCTGGCGGCGACGCGACGGGCGAGGCCGAACAGTTCGCGGCTGGCAGCATCCTCGGCCACCGGATCGGCTTCCCCGTCCTCGCTGAGTCCGGACACGAAACGTCGTGCGACGGCGACCAGTGCATCGGGTTCAAAAGGCTTGACCAGGTAATCCGCGGCACCGGCGCGCATGGCCTGCACCGCGTCGGTGACGCTGCCGAAGGCGGTCATCAGCACCACCGGCAGGCCGGGATGCTCGCGCAGGATCTCCTGCAGCAGTTCATGGCCGTTCATGCCGGGCATGTTGACGTCGCTGACCACCAGGGAGAACGGCTTGCGCTGCAGGACTTCCAGGGCCTGTTCCGCGCAGTCGGCGGTGGCGTGGGCGAATCCGGCCAGTTCAAGCGTGTCGCTGATGGCCTCGCGGAGGTCGCGGTCGTCTTCGACGACCAGGATGCTGGTGTCACTCATTGTCATTGCTCCCCTGCCGTTGCAGTGGCAGTACCAGGCTGGCGCGTGTCCCGCGTCCGGGTGTGGACGAGAGACGCAGTTGTCCGTGGTGGCTGCGGGCGACCGCCTGGACCACGGCGAGTCCGAGCCCGGTGCCCTGCGGCTTGGTGGTGTAGAACGGTTCGCGAACCCGCTGCAGTTCCTCGGCATCCATGCCGGGACCGTTATCGGTGACGCGGACCGCGACGTGGGTGCCGGCCTCGAGGTCGGCATCCAGGAGAATCCGCGCATCGTCTCCACAGGCGTGCAGGCCGTTCTCGACGAGGTTGACCAGCGCGCCGATCAGGGTTTCGCGGTTGCACAGGAGTTGCGCGTTCCCGGCGTGGTTGCGCACGGTGAACCCGGCCGAGGCCTGGTGGATGGCGCTTTCCACCGCGGTGGCCACGCCACTCAGCAGTTCGTCGATGCTGACGGTCTCGGTGAGCCTGGTTTCGCCGCGGGCGAACAGCAGCATGTCGCGCACCTGCTGTTCGAGATGTTCGAGTCGTGATTTCACCTTGCCGGCAAACTTCACGCGTTGTTCGTCGCTTAGGTTCTCGCTGCACAGGTGGGTGGAGTAGATCAATGCCGCCGAAAGCGGAGTCCGCACCTGGTGCGCCAGGGAGGCGACCATGCGTCCCATGGAGGACAGCCGCTCGTGGCGGCTCAGGGCCTGCTGCAGCTTGCGCGTCTCGGTCTGGTCGGTGAGCAGGATGATCTGCCCCGGGGTCGCGCCCAGGGACCCGGTGGCCAGGCTGACCCGGCGTCCGTCGCGCAGGGAGACCTCGTGACCGTCGTCTCCACGCGGGGAGAACGAGCGGCTGATGATGTCCAGCCACTTCTCGCCCCGCAGGGGTTCGCCGAGGAGGTCGATGGCGGCCGGGTTGCACTCCTGCACGTAGCCGCGGCCGTCGAGGACGACCACGCCGCCGGGCAGGAGGTTCAGAAGATTCTCAAGGCGATCCGCGAGGCGCTCTTTCTCCGCGAGCTCGCGCATGCGCTGGGCGCTGACGCTGGCCAGTTCCCCGCTGAGGGTGGCCACGCGCTGTTCCAGCACGCGGTACGAGGTCGTGAGTTTCTCGGAGATCTCGCTGAATTCGCGGAAGGCGCTTTCCAGTTCCGCACTGTCCCGGAACGGCACCACCGCGGCGCTGTTGATCGAAGCACGCAGGTCCGCAACCGCATCCCGCGATTCCGGACCCAACCTTTCCTGCGTCCCTGTCATGCTCATGCTGTCTTCCCGATCCAGTTCCCTCGCCTGCCCCGGTGCCCGGACCTGCCGGACCTCCCTCGCGTCGCGTCCCGCGACATTCGGCACCGTCCATGGCGCCTGTTGGCTTCCGTGCCGCCCGCGGTCCATCCCGGACCGTCGGCTTCCCGCCGCGGGGCTGGCGTCTGCGTTCCTTACTGCAAAGCCCGTGCCTGAATTGCAAGTGCCTGTTCTGATTGAGGTTTGGAATCATTACGCCAGCGCGGTGGCGGATTTCCGTCGCGCACTGGAGGCTGACCAGGAGAATGCAGGACCAGTGCCAAACCGGAGAACGCCGGCACCCATGGGTGGTTTTGACCAGGCGCGATGAATCCTGAACAATCGCCCGAAACCCAGCCAGGGACGCACCATGGATATCGAAGAACTCGGCCAGCGGATCACCGACGGGGAAACCTGGGAGGCGGAAATCCTCAGCGTGACGCCGATGATCTACATCGTGCGACTGCTGTCCGATGGCCGAACCGTGCCGCTACAGGAAGACGGCAGCAACCGCGTGTTCCGCAACGTGATGGACGCCGGCAAGGCCCTCGCGGCCAGCGGCCTGCAGGCCGGTTACCTGGTCCACGAGAGCGTCGATGACGAGATGAGTTCGGGCGGCGCCTTCGGCAGCAGTTCGACGCGGACGCCGATCCACTTCTATGGCGAGGAAGACTGAGCGGAGGCCGCCTTCCAGCGCCGGTAAGCGGGATTGTTCTCCAGCCCCTTGCGCACGAAGGGCGCCGGGTCCCGCGCCAACCGCTCGATCACGTCATCCGGAAGGCCCGGGTTGCGTGCCAACCAGTGGCGGGTGAGTTCCTTTTCGCTGTCCGCGATTTCCCGCAACAGGTCGACCGGCAACGCGGGATTCATCGCAAATCCCAGGTCCTGCGCCTCGCCGTTGCGGCGCATTTCCCGGAGTACGTTTTCCGGAACCGAGGGATTGCGCGCCAGGGTCTCGTTGACCGTGGTGTAGGTCCCGACCGTGCGCAGGCTGAGCAGCAGGTCCACCGGCGCACGGGGATTCACCGCGATACCGGTGCGGACCTCGAAGTTCGCGTGCGCACCCAGCCTGCGCAGCAGGGGTTCCGGGGTCGCAGGGTTGCTCCCCAGCAAATGCAGCACCGGAACGTTGTCATACCCGGAGAGTCGCTCCACTTCGGCAACCGACAAGGGCCGACGCCGCACCAGGCGCTCAATGGTGGCCTCGGCGACGCCCTGCTGCTGCAGGAACTCGCGGGCGCGGGTGGGGTAGAGGGGTGGTTCGTTGCAGGCTGTGAG
>JBFGWM010000032.1:0-16522 GCA_041588495.1 Pseudomonadales bacterium
CGGCGTTCCGCGGTACGCCGCAAGGCCAACTGGAAACTGGTGATGGACGCGTTCCTGGAGTCCTACCACATCAAGCGCCTGCATAAGGACACCCTCGCGCGCTTTTTCCGCGACAACCTCGCGATCATCGAGCGCGAGGGGCGACACCTTGTCGCGATGGTCGGCCGCGAGGCGCTCGGCGAGGCGCGGCCGGATCAACCGGACCAGTGGGATGCTCGCTACCACGCCACCTGCTCTCTCTATTTTCTCCCCAACACGATCCTGATCTTTCACCCGGACTACACCAGCATCATCAACCTGTACCCGGTGGCCCCCGACGAGTCGGTGTTCTGCCACACCATGCTGGTCCCGCATGAGCCCGCGGAAGAGCGGGAAAGGGCGCACTGGAACCGTTCCTTTGAACTGATCGACGGCGGGGTTTTCCAGGCCGAAGACTATTACGTCGCGGAGCAGATGCAGCGGGGAATGCGGTGCGGCGCCCGGGATTCACTCCTGGTCGGCCGTTACGAGCAGCCGATCCTGGAGTTTCACGCCATCATGGATGAGCTCATGGCCGCGGCAGAGGCGCGTGCAGTGGATCCTGCACGCCCCACAGGCTGAGCCTGGCACCTGTTCGCGGGGGCGCCCTCAGGTTTCCTCTTCGGGAACCACCGCCGCCCGCGATTCACGGATCACTTCCGGAAGGGTCGGCTGGAAGTCGCCGACATGGTAGTTGTGACAGACCGTGCAATCGTCCCCGGCACGCTGCTGGGTGTGGCAGTCGCCGCACAACTGGCGGTCAACCATCTTGAAGTTGCTGCTGTAGTGATAGGGGTCGAAGTTGTCCTCGAAGCTCTCCGCATACCCGGATTCCGCGTCGAGCACGTGACAGGTCTTGCAGGTGGCGTTGTCCAGTGCCCCGAAATGACGGGACTGGAAGTGCGCCGTGTGATTGAAACGCGTGAACCCGGCGCCGCTGCCACGCATGCCCATCGCCTTCCAGTTGATCACCGTTCCGAAGTCGGCAATGTCCACGCTGTGGCACTTGATGCAGTCGGCGGGGCCGCCGGCCGCGCCCATGATCTCGAGCACCTCTGCGCCCTCGACCAGGTCCTCGATCACGTAGTCCAGCGGCTCGTCGCCCAGCGCCTTGTACCACGCCTCGATGTTTCCGGTCAGGATGCGGTCGCGGTGTCCCGAAGAAACGTAGCGGAAACCGGTCCCCTCCCGGCTCCAGCCGTCCACGCCATGGCGGGGCCGGCCCTCACCCACGACATGCACCGTGGTTACCGGCTCCTCGCCGGCCGACCGCGCGGCGAGCTCGGCACACAATCCAGGGAACATCTGGGCACGGGCGAAGCCCGCCAGTTCACGTGACACGAGTTCCGCCGCCCGCGCCGCGGCGCCCTGGCCGGATGCCTGCTCGGAACACCCGCCGCGCCCGCCGGCAAACATCTCCTTGATGGTCCACGCCAGGTTGGCGACCGCCTCGAGGACATCCTCGTCCACTTCCTCCTCGCCCAGGGTGGCCAGGTCGATCTCGTCCTCGAGGATCAACTGCAGGTCCTCGGCCCGGTCCGGCGCAACGACCGCAATCAGGGAGGGAAGCAGGGGCGTGGTCAGCAGGTCGCCGTTCTCGGGATCATCGCCAACCTGCGGCCAGCTGCCGATGGCAATATCGTTCTCCGCGAGATAGGCCGTATCGATCTCCGGAATGGCGAGGACCAGCTCAGGCTCGTCACGTCCCACGTTCTTCTGGTGACAGGCCATGCAACCGTCCTCGAAGCTGACCGTGGTCATGCGCTCCCCGAGCAGGTCGGGCGCGTGGCAGGAGCTGCATCCCTGGGGTGCGACATCCGCGTACTTGGCCTTGGTGAACTGCGACTCGAAGTGGTCCACGTGATCAAAGAAAATCCGGGTCCGCTGCTTGAACGGGTAGTTGAGGCGCCCCTCGGCATCGGCAAACTCCGGATGCTGGGTCTGGAAATCCGGATGCTTCAACAGGTGGCAGGATTCGCATTCACCCTTGCCGACCGCGGTCAGTTCGGCACCCGTACCCTGGTGCTCCATGTGACAGGCTGAGCAGGGCCGGATCATGTCGTCCTTCATGCCCATCTGGTCGCCCAGTTTGGCGAACAGGTTGAAGGGACCGGGCGCCGACATGGAGACCGGGGTCAGTCCCGATCCTTCCGGATCGACCTTGTTCCGGATCCGCTCGGTGATGAACGCGAGCTGGTCCATGCCCAGGCCGTGGGGGTTGCCCATGTGGGACTCACCGGAACCGGCGAGTTCACCGCTGCTGACCAGGTGACAGGTCCCACAACGGTGGTTGTCGTCAGCAATGCTGTGCGGCGTGTAAAACATCGACAGCCAGGTTTCTTCGGGCTCTTCCATGGCCGCATGGCAGTCACCGCAATCGGCAACCGCCGCGTGCTTGGCCGTCAGGTGCCCCGGGTCCAGGAACATCCCGCGCAACCCGAGCTGGGTGGACATGAGCAGCAGCACGCCAAGACTGATGCCAGCCACCCACATCGATACACGGCCGCGGGTGCTGCGCAGGCTTTCAACCGGGATGCAGGGTCCCACGCGGGTGCAACACGTCCCGTCGGCGGCCGGACCGCTGGCGCAGGGCCCGCCCATCTGTTCGGGCCGGGTGCACCGCCAGCGCCCGAGATCCTCTTCGAAGAACGGCCGGCAGGCACAGCTGCCCCGGCAGCGTCCCTGCCGGTCGGGACCTACCGCGCAGGTCTGGCCGTCGGGGTTGCCACAGGACCAGCGCTGGGTGGGGCGCTCGTACTGGCTGTCCTTGAATCCGAAATCCTGTAATGCCACTGCTCAACCACGCACGAAACTGTAGGAGTAACCCAGGTGGAACACTGCAAATACCAGCAGCCCGTAACTCAGGGGAATGTGCACGAACAACCAACGCTTCAGCAGGTTCTGGATCGCCCACTGGCCATCCAGCTTGATCTTGCGGTACACCAGTTGCCGGATCTCCTCGAGGATTTCGAGTTCGCGCTCCCCCGCGTAGCGCTCGAGACCCAGGAGTTCCCGCGTCCAGCGGTCATAGGGCTTGCCGGTATCACGCAGGTGGTGCCAGAAGTCCCGCGGACCCTCGAGGTACGGCAGCAGGCGTGCCTCGTAGAAGTCGGTGATGGTACGCGACCCGGTCTCTTCCAGGGAGGCGACCACGTGCCCCTCGATGTCCTCCCGCAGGCGCCTGCGGAACACCGGGATGCGCTCGTAAAGCACGTTTTCCCCGTAGCGGTTCAGCTTCGTCGGCATGGTTCGGCTGATGTAGATCCCGTAGATGCCACTCACGATCTCCAGCAGCAGCATGGCCCCGAAAACCATGCCGAAGGCGCTGTCCGGCATGCGGAATTCAACGTGTACCAGCACCACCAGGGCCATCAGGATGCCGATGTAGATGTGCAGCTGGGTCCAGTTGCGCACCGGGCTCAGGGGCAGAAACGGCACCTTCTTGCGCACGTTGAACAGGGCGAGGAACACCAGCATCACGAGCAGGACCCAGCCGGTGAAGAACTGGGGCTTGCCAACCGCTTCGGCGTACTGGCCATTCAATTCCAGCAGCAAGACGAACGCGAGCAGGACCAGCAGGATGTTGCGCAACCTGCGCCGTGTACGGATGTTCATTCTTCGAGCCAGTCCTGGAGGCGGTCGATATTGTGGATGTCCACGCGACGCAACGCGTCATGGGGGCATGCCGACTCGCACGCGGGGGACACCAGCTGATCGATACACAGGTCGCACTTGGTGGCCTTCTTGACCGGGTCGAAGTGCTCGTCAAGGATCAGCGCACCCTTGCGGTCACGGATGTTCACCATGCGGATGTTGCTGTAGGGGCAACTGTTGGCACAGGTCTCGCACCCGATGCAGGTGTCATCGTTGATCACCACCTGGCCGGTCGAGCGGCGGTGGATGGCACCCGTCGGACAACCGATCATGCACACCGGGTCGTCACAGTGCATGCAGGCGTTGGCGACCATGAACTTCCCGTCGCGCTGCCCGTGACGGATGAAGCGCGGATTGTTGTCGTGGGAATCGGAGCAGGCGCGCACGCAGTCATCGCACCGGGTGCAGCGATCCAGGTTGATCAGCATGGTCTTGGTGCCGTTCATGAAACGCTGATCGATGAAAAAGTCCAGCAGGCGGGCCTCGTTGCGCGCCAGCGAATTCTCCGCCACGTTCTCGCGCTCGGCTCCGCGCAGGCTGCGACTGCGCGGCACCTTGTCGGAGATGGCATAGGGCGGCGTGCGCTGGCTGTCCGGCCGGAGCACCAGTTCCTCGATGAGCGGCACCGGGATGCGCAGGATGTCCACGTATCCCACCGCGCGCAGGGTGTAGCGGTAGGGCCGCTTGTCGCCGGCGTTGCGGTGATTGTGCAGAATCTCGTCGAAACCGAAGAAGCTGCCCTTGCCCAAATAATCGACGGTTCGATGCCCATTGTTGTAGCGCTGGGTGATTCGCGCGAAACCCGAGCGGATCAGGATCAGGCTGTTGACGTAGTGGCCTTCCTCGGCGATCACCGGCTCCCGGGCAATGCGCTCGATGGGACTGAGTTCCGCGAGTTCGCGGAAGGTCGAGGTCCACTCGAACTTGCCATAGGTTTCAAAGAGCGTGGCCGACACCAGGCGTTCGAGGTCCGCCTCCCCGACCTCGCGGAACATTTCCAGCGACTGCAGGTGACTGCGCAGGGCGTATTCGCGGTAGTTCCGTTCCATGTTGGTGCGGAACGCGCGGTTGAAATTCATCAGGTCGCGGAAGCCCTGCCACTTGATCTCGAGAATGCAGGACTTGCGGGTGGCGACAACCGTGGCCGTGCGCGGCGTTCTGCTCAGCGCGGCGAGTTCTCCGAACAGCATCCCGCTGCTGATCTTGCCGGCCTTGCCATCCTGGATGACCACCGGGAAATCCTGCAGGTACACGACGGTACCCTCGGCCTGGTCGACGCTGGACCGCAGGTCGACACGGCGGATGTCCCGTACCTCCGGATAGCGCGGGTTGGTCCACAAGCGCGCGAGGGTACGCCGCCAGGATTTCGGGCGTCGCTTCATGCGGCCCAGTTCAGCCTCGGAGAGGCCGAAGATCACCGCCGCCTCGCCGGCAAGCATCAGGAACGCCGAGCTGCCGTAGTCGCCCTGGCGCACCACGATCGCGGGCCCCTCCTCGTCCTGCAAATGGGTTCGCTTGATGCGGGTCTCGTGCAGGATGATGTCACGCAACGGCCCGAGCACCTCGTCCTCGGCCTCGCGCATGCGCTTCTCGGGACCCTTGAGCCCGCTGGTCGGACCATCCGGTGGTTCCGATGCCAGGATCTCGTCCAGACGTGCGGCGACCTGGTCGGGATCCGGCGCCGTATTGCCAAACTTGCTGATCAGGCGCACCCGGAGAGAACGGTCATGGGCGTTCCGCTGCAGTTCCAGGCGGGCCGCGGCCAGTTTTTCCTGGAGCTCGACGATCTGGCGCGCATCGAGTCCGCGCCCCCGGGCCAGCAATTTTTCCTCGAGTTCACCGACTTCGCCCTGCTGCGCGGCCGCCTTCAGGTTTGAAAGGACGCTGCGCAGCTTGCCCTCGATCTGCTCGATCTCGCTTTCGAGGTTGCCGCTTTCCTTGCCCAGGCGCGCATGATCGTCCTCGAGTTTCTCGACGACCATGCTGCGGAAGGGTTCGACCATGAGCAGCAGATCGACGACCTGCCAGTTCATATCCGCGCCATAGCGCTCCCGCCACTTGCGCGGCTTCGCGATCTGGGTCGGTTCCTGGCTTTCCGTGTCCTCGGACATCAATGCTTTCCGGCCTTGGGCCCGCCGTTACCGGCGGGCAATACTGGGTTCAACCCTTCGATGACACCCCGCCGCTGGATCAGCGGGCCGGCTCACCCACGTAAGCGCCGGCCGCCGGCAACATCCCGTCGATCGCGGCGAAGTTGTTGCCCGATTCACCGGCAAGCATCTGCGCCTTGGCGCTGACCACGTCGGCCTGTGCCGCCGCCTTGCCGGCATCCCCGATTCCGGCGTCACCGGCGGTGACGATCGCCTTCAGCGGATTGCTCTGGATCTTGCCATTCGCCGCCTTGAGATTCTCCAGGGCCTTCATGGCTTTTGCCTTCATGCCCTTGGCGAACTCGGTACCGGCTGCGGCACCGCCCAGGGCGCGCAGTGCGAGTTCAAGCTGGACCGCCTGGCCGACCAGGTACAGCATGCGCTGGTGTTCCTTGCTCGCGACCTGGTTGGTCTCGGACGCATCGGCCGGGTCGAAATTGTGGCGCACCTCGCCCTGGCTCCAGGCCACCAGTTCAAAGTCACTGCCCGTGGAGTGCTTGCCCTTGTTGACCAGTTCCTGCTCGGTCACCAGGTGGCAGGAGATACAGTTCTTGGCCAGCTTGTAGGTATGCTCGGGGCGAATCATGCCCATGCCGTCAAGCTTGGCCTTGAGCGCCTTCATTTCGGCGCTGCCGTCCTCCAGTTTCTCCATCTCCTGGTGGTCCTTGATGTACTCCTCGCCCGGACCGTGGCAGCTCTCACAGGAAACGCCCGGCTCCTTGCGACTGATTTTCTGCTTGGTCTTGGAGCGGTTGGCGCCCACCGTGTAGTGGCAGGTGGCACAGGTGCTCGACGCATCGTCATGCTTCTTGAAGCCCATCAGCACCGCGAGTTCCTTGGCCTCGGCCTCCTTGTCGGCGGCGAAGCCCGTCGCGTGGTGGGTGGCCTGCCAGACCTGGCCCTCCGGTTCGTGGCAGTCGTAACACTCCTTCGCCCCGACCACCTTTTTCCAGTCCCAGTCGGGCTGTCCGGCGAAAGCCCCGGCGGAAACCGAGCACGCGAGCAACGCGGCGATCAGGAGGGCCGGAATACGCACCATACGATTCAGAACGGACATTTCGTTTTCCTCATGCATCAAGAACCAGGCTTCCCTTGGGCACGCCCACGCAGGGAAGACAACAACCTTTTTCGAACTCGAACTCGGGCTTGCCATTGGGGTACTGCACGTCCCCCTCCACGACCGCGGTCTGGCAGCACCCGCACGCACCACGCATGCAACCGCGACTGATTTCGACCCCGTTGCGATCACCGAGCTTGAGCAGGTTCGGCGTCTCGTCGAGGGAGACCCATTCCGCGGTCTTGCCCGAGGACGCGAAACGGATCGTGGTGCCCGGCGGAATCTCGGTGGCCTGGGCGGAACGGCGCTTGACGCTGGCCGGACCGAAGGCCTCGAAATGGATGTCGTCCTCGGGGACGCCCCAGTCCATGAGTCCGTCGTAGACCGACTGCATCATGGGCGGCGGACCACACATGTAGTATTCGTAATTGCTCGAGGACAGGCACTGCTTGAACAGATCGACACCGACCCGCCCGTGGAAGTGGTAATCCTCGTCGCCGCCACGGGACTGCTCGTACTTGCGGCCCTCCGACTTGTGCGACTCGGTGATTTCCAGCAGGCGGTCGTCCGCTTCCGGGTTGCTGTACACGACGCAGAGGTGCACGTTCTCGTTCTCGCGCGCAACCTGCTCCAGGTATTCCTTCATGGCGTGCTGAGAGCCGCAGACCACGCCATAGAAAAACCAGATCTCGCGCTTGGAACCCGCGGCGAGCAGCGTGTTCAGCATGCTGACCATGGGCGTCAGGCCGACACCACCGGCAATCAGCACCACCGAGGTCATGCGGTCGACCTCGAGATAAAATTCTCCGCTCGGCGCCTTCACGTCCACCGTGATGTCGAGATTACGCAACACCTCGTGGAAATAACCGGATGACGTCCCCGACTCCCACTTCTCCGGGGGCGTATCCATGATCGGGTCGCCGCTTTCGTCCAGCGGCGGGCGCACCAGTTTCTTGATCGACACGCGGTAGTAATCCGGGTGGTACGCGTCCGACAGTGAGTAACAGCGCAGCACCGGCTTCGAATCCCGGTGGATGTTCAGGCTGAAGGTCAGGTACTGCCCCGGCTTGAACCGCGGCAGCGGCCCCTTGTCGTGGGGCGCGAGATAGAACGACACGACGCTCTCGTCGGGACTCTCGGGAACCGCCTTGACCACCTCAAATTTTCGATAGCCGTCCCACTTGTGGGTTTCCTCCTCGACCTCGAGTTGCAGACGCTGCTCGAGCGCCTGCACCCGCAGGTCCCATCCCCTGCGCATCAGCGCCAGGCTCTCGCTCTGCGCGCGCGCCAGCAACATCGCCCGGTACGCTGAAAGCACGATATGGATGGTCACGAAGGTGACGATGACCAGCGCCGCGGTCTGCATCACCGCGACCCCGGCCGCCGCGCCGGCGGCCAGCACGGGGGTGGCGAAGACCATTGCCGCGCCTGCCAGCCACGGGCGAAAACGTCGCGCGCCACGGGCCGCGCCGGTCGCAACCGATTGCGTGTTGCCTGGCTTGTTCATCAGCGGCTCCACCATCAGAACTTGTACTGGACTTCGGTACGTACCCCGTACCCGTCATCCCGCTCCTGCTGCCACGCCAGGAAGCCCTCGACGCGCAGGATCCAGTGCAACCCGAAAGCCTGCTGGAAGCGCGTTGCGACCGCGGTTGCCGCAGCCTCGGGACCGTCCAGTTCGTGACGCGTGCCCAGTTCGAAGATCACCTGGCGACGGGACTCATTGAAAATCTTCTGATACCCAACGGCGGCGCCCCAGGAATCGGCCGGCCGGTTGGTCAGTGCGGAGCCATAGCTGCCCAGGCCCACCGCGGCATACAGGATGCCCAGGTTGGCCAGCGGTCCGCCGGCCGAGGGGTCGCGGGCCGCGGAGGTGAACTGGTCCTGGCCGTAAAACGCATTGACGTACGCGACATCGTGGGTCCCGTACGGCGTCCAGTTCACTTCCGCCGTGTACAGGCCGCCGTCGTCACTGGTCGCGCTCTCGGTATCCGTCGCGCGCGAGACGTTGGCAGTGAACTGGGTGTTGAAATGGCCGATCCGCTGCACGCTGCTGATGCCGAAATTGAAGCCGTCGCCGCCACGCTCGCCGTCGACAAAGACCATGTCCACCGCGACCGTGGAGTGCCAGGCGTCGACCTCGGTGAAGATGCCGTAGAGTTCGGCCCCCTCGTCCTCCATGTTGTCATTGCGGTGAATGTCTTCCCAGGCAAAGAACACCGAGGTCCGCACGTTGGCGAAATCGGCCAGCCATTCGCGGAAGATGTTGTTCTTGATGATGCCGACGGAGTCGATGACATCGCTGATCATCGCACCGTTCTGGACGCTGATCGGCTGGCGCCCTACCGAGATACCGAAATCGAGGGGAATGCGGTCGTTGTCGTCGAGGCGGGGAAACAGTTCACCGAAATCGCCCTCGAAGAACAGGGTGCGCACACCGAAATCGATTTCCTCGTCCCAGCCGTCATCGGACTCCGGCTTCCACTGGTAGCGCGTGAAACCGCGACCGTCCCGCTCATCGAGGGGGCGCAGGCCGAGCACGATCCGCTCCGTACCGCTGAGCCGGATATTGGTGAACAGGTCGAGGCGGTTGGCCCACTCGGTCACGTGGGTGGGGCCGCCGTTGTCGAAAGTCTGCACCGCGCTGCGGAAGTTGCCGAAAATCCACAGGGCCGGGCGCCAAACCGCACCGGTCGGCAGGGTGATGCCGTCGCTCATCTGTCCCGGAGACAGGAAGGGTTCGCCGAAGCCCAGCCATTCCTGGATCCAGTCGCTGATCATGCGCGGCCGATCCGGGAAGGTGTCGATCTGCATGCCGATCGGTTCTTTCTGCAGACCGGGCTCACGGCTCCCGGCCTGCACGCCGCCACTGGCGTGGACGCCCGCGGAACCGGCTGCCAGGACCCCGCTGAGGAGGAAACCGAGGAACTGCACGGGACGACTGCGTCCCGCGGCCACCTTGTTCTTGTTCTTCATCGGCCACTCGCCTGTTTGTTCGTATTGTTCTTGATCAGGGACCGCCGGCGATCCCCCGGGATCGCCGCGCATCCGGCCCCTCGCGCCCCGTCCCCGGCGGGGGCGGAAACGCGATCCCCTGCCGTTCCGGCACAAGGCAATCCCCAGACCGCGGGCGCGATCCGCCGTTGTCGCCTCGCGCGAGACGACCGGCGAAAATCAACCCTTGGCGCACATGCCTTCAGTCAGTACCGGGTGGTCCTTCTTGGTCTGGTCCGGGACAGCATCCCGTTCCGGTCCGGGCTTGATCACGCCCTGGTCCAGGCGCACCTGGAAATCCTCGAGCACGATTTTGCCGCGGATAATGTTGCAGGCGATCTCCTGCCCGCTGAGATTGTAGTCGAAACCCACGTCCTGGATTTCGTAAATCAGGTTGATCGGCACCATCTGCTGATAGAGGCGCACCGTCGCGGTATAGGGGCCCTGGCTGCCGGCCAGTTCTTCCTCAGTGACCTTGTACTTCGCCCAGCGCGAGCCCTTCGGCGTCAGGGCGCGCTTATGCAGGCGGGCGCCACCGGGCCGTGCCTTGAGCACCGTCGGCGTGGTCGACGGACGAATGTACGGAAGTGGATCAATCGACACGTTGATCGGCAGCACCTGCTCGCGCTCACCGCCACGGATATTGCGGGTGATGAACTTGGCCTGCAGGTTGAAAAGATACTTGTCCTGGGGCAGCAGGCCGTCGTGCACGTAGACAGAGTGCAGATCACGCACATCGCCGTGGGGATCGAGGTCCCCGGAACGGAATACCTGCTTGCCCGACGCGTCGCGCACGATCACGTCCAGGTAAATCAGGCGCTCGCCGCTGAACCCGGTCGGCGCGTTGTGGCCGTCCTGGGGGGTGTGCACCTCGATCGCAAACTTGAGGCCCTCGCCCGAGGCCTCGTCGACCTTGATGTCGCGCACCCGGTAACCGCGGCGCAGCAATTCGATCCGCTGCTGGTTGGCGAACTCGAGCAGTTCCAGCTGCTCTTCGATCAGCTCGCGCGCTTCCTCGCGCAGCACGTCGTCATCCCAGAACTCGGGGAACTCGTGATCCTCACCGTGCTCCTCCTCCCACTCCTCGGTGCCCCAACCGGCACGCCAGTCGAACTGCAGCCACTGGTCGATGGTCGCCATGGCCTTCGCTTCGAGATTGTGCGGGAAGATGCCCGGGTGGATCACCGAGTGATCGGGACCAATCATCATGTGGTCGGTGAGCTTGCGGTCTGCCGTCTTGTAGCCCTTGACCACCGCGGCGGGACCGGTTTCGTAACCGGACGCAATCCCAGGTTCCGTACCCATGTGGCAATCCTGGCAGGATTCACCGCGCTTCGCGGCGGGGCTTTCCTTGTACTCGCTGAACGCCTCCTCGAGACGGAACCCGTTCATCAGGGTGACGTCGTGGCAGATGCCACAGAACTGGGAGGTGGTGATGTGGAAGAAGGAATCCACGTCGCGGTGCACCTTGGCGGCCCGCTTGTTGGGGTCGTCGTCACTGACCTTGACCCGGATATCAGGATCCGCGATGGCCTGGTTCAGAATCTCGTTGCCGAGGGGGCCGGTGACCGGCGTGTAGATATCGCCCTTGACGAGGTCCAGGCGACCGCTGATCTTGCCGAAGTCCTTGTTGACCCGGTGGCACATGATGCAGGTCACGCCTTCCCGGGAGACCGGACTGCGGGTGGCGTTGGGCGCGAAGATCGGCTCGCCGAGATCCATGCCGATGGCGGAGTGACAGCGGATACAGAAATCGCCATTGGTGCCCGTATTGCGCTTGACGGTGGTCGCGTGCATGGCGTTGAACACGGGGCTCAACTGGGCATAGGAATGCGGGGACGCCGCCCACTCGCGGTAGTGCTTCTCGTGACACACGCCACAGTCGGAGGCCGCCGGGTACTGGCTGGCGTCGAAAACCTTCTGGTGCATCGCGTCGGACTCCGCATCCGCGAGCGCGGAAAGCGGGAACGAGAGCAGCACGCAGGCGGAAAGCAAACCCTGGAACACCCGACCGAAACTCATGATCACCTCACCTCGACCTTGAACTGCACCGGAAACGGCGTGGACATCCTGCATGACGCGTGCGGCAACGGCCGGCACACCGCGCGCGCCGCCCGGCGCGGCTGTCCCGGAGTGTCACTGAAACATTGGAATGTCTAACCGAGTATAGGCTCGCGTCGACACGGTTTTCAAAAACTTTTGTGTCTCATCGACGCAATTGCACGGCGAATGAACAAACTTTCACTGTTTGCGGATTTTACGGACGAAAACGACGCCAACTCGCTGCAAAATCAGCCAACGCGATCGTGTTGCGGTGAGGCGTTTCAGCCCCGGGATCGACCGGGGACAGTCAGCTCCCGGCGAACCGCGTCAAAGCTCTGCCGCGAGTCGCGAGGCCTGGTTGATCGCCCGCTTGGCATCCAGTTCGCTGGCCACGTCGGCACCGCCCACCAGGTACACGTTCATGCCGCCATCCTCGAGATCATCGCGCAATTCACGCAACGGTTCCTGCCCGGCACAGATCACCACGTGATCGACCTCGAGCACCCGCGGCTCACCGCGGACCTCGATGTGCAAGCCGGCATCGGAAACCCGCTGGTAGCTGACACCA
This sequence comes from Pseudomonadales bacterium, assembly GCA_041588495.1. Taxonomy (GTDB): domain Bacteria; phylum Pseudomonadota; class Gammaproteobacteria; order Pseudomonadales; family JBFGWM01; genus JBFGWM01. Next base: position 12,485 of record JBFGWM010000032.1, read on the forward strand.
CCGATCATCTGCACCTGCCGGTCACGCAGGACCGTGCGATGCACCCAGCCGGAGGTCTTGCCCAGGCGCTTGCCGAGGGACTCGTCCTTGCGCTGCAGGAGGTAAATCTCGCGGGCCGGCGGTCCGACCTTCTTTTCAACGCCCTCGACCCCGCCGGGGACGCGGATCTGCGGGTCGATCCCCCATTCGCGCAGCCACAGGTCGCTGTCCAGTGCCGGCGAGGTGCCCTCGTGAACCAGGAACTCCGACACGTCGAAGCCGATGCCGCCCGCGCCGACCACCGCCACACGCCGGCCGACCTCGGCGCCACCGCGCAGGACATCCACGTAGGAAAGCACCGACGGGTGGTCGATTCCTTCCATTTCCGGGGTGCGCGGCCGCACGCCGGTGGCCAGCACCACCTCGTCGAAGCCCTCGCGGATCAGGTCCGGGGCCGTGGCGCGGGTCCCGAGACGAACCTCCACGCCGGTCAGTTCCAGTTGCCGGCGGAAATAGCGCAGTGTCTCGTTGAACTCCTCCTTGCCGGGAATCCGTCGCGCCATGTTGAACTGGCCGCCGATATCTTCGTCCTGTTCAAACAGCGTGACCTTGTGGCCGCGACGGGCTGCGGTGGTGGCGCAGGCCAGTCCGGCAGGCCCGCCACCCACCACGGCGATGCGCTTGGCGGTGGTCGCCGGCAGGTAGACGAGGTCGGTTTCGTAGCAGGCGCGCGGGTTCACCATGCAGGTGGCGCGCTCCAGGTTGAAGGTGTGGTCGAGACAGGCCTGGTTACAGGCGATGCAGGTGTTGATCTCGTCGGCGCGGTCCTCGGCCGCCTTGACGACAAAGTCCGGATCGGCCAGCAACGGGCGGGCCATGGAAACCATGTCGCAGGCACCGCGCCGCAGCAGGTCCTCGGCCACCTCGGGACTGTTGATACGGTTGGTGGCGACCACCGGGATGTCCACTTCCTTGCGGAAGCGTTCCGTGACCCAGGCAAATGCCGCCCGCGGCACCGAGGTCACGATGGTCGGCACCCGCGCCTCGTGCCAGCCGATACCGGTGTTGATGATGCTCGCACCGGCCGCCTCGATGGCCTTGCCCTGGTAGACGACCTCCTCCCAGGTGTTGCCGCCCTCGACGAGATCGAGCATCGACAGGCGGTAGATGATGATGAAGTCCTCGCCCACCTCCTCGCGAATCCGGCGCACGATCTCCACCGGGAGCCGGCAGCGGTTCTCGATGCTGCCGCCCCACTGGTCGTCACGGTGGTTGACCCGCCGCGTGGTGAACTGGTTGATGAAGTATCCCTCCGAGCCCATCACCTCCACGCCGTCGTAGCCGGCACTCTTGGCCAGCCGGGCACAGCGCACGAAGGCGTCGATCTGGCGCCGCACGCCACGATCCCCCAGGGCGCGCGGCTTGAAGGGATTGATCGGCGATTTCACCGCACTCGCCGAGACCGAAAGGGGGTGGTACGAGTAGCGCCCGGCATGGAGGATCTGCATGCAGATGCGGCCGCCCGCCTCGTGGACCGGCCCGGTCACCTTGCGGTGGCGCGACACTTCCCAGCGGCTGCTCAGCTTCGACGCGAAAGGATACAGCCAGCCTTCCATGTTCGGCGCGAAGCCACCGGTGACCATCAGCGCCACGCCGCCCCGCGCGCGTTCGGCGAAGTACGCCCCGAGGGCGTCGAAATCCTTCGCCTTGTCCTCCAGACCGGTGTGCATCGAGCCCATCAGGACCCGGTTGGGCAGGGTGACGAAGCCGAGATCGAGGGGCTGCAGGAGATTGGGGTAACGGCTGCTCATGGTCAGGCTCCGGGGGCGGCGGCAACTGGGACGACGAACCCGGCAAAATAACCGAAAATCGCGGTCCAGTCATGCCGCCCGTCCGCGAAGGCCGGGACATTGTGACCCGGTTGACCACGGTATAAGCTGTTGCGAAGGCCACCCGGTTCCGAATCGTCCTGCAGGGAGTCGCCGCATGCATAGGTCCGGTGCGACCCTGGGTACGGGATGCGCACTCCTTGTGCTCCTGGCGGCATTATCACTGGCCCCACGGGTTCACGCCGCTGACACCCTCCGGGTGGGCATCCAGTTTGCCAGTCCCGAACAACGCACCATTCTGACCAGCCTCAAGCTGAAATTCGAGAAGGCGCATCCCGGGGTGCGCGTGTTCTACGTATTCCTGCCCGAACAGGAATACATGGAGAACGCCCGTACCTGGCTGGATTCCGGAGAGGGCCCCGAGGTGCTTTACTGGCACGCCGGAGAAAGGCTCCACGGACCCGCGCGCCGCGGAAAACTCGCGCCTCTCGGCGATGTGTGGCGGGCGAACCAGTGGGACATGGTGTTCACGCCCGGAATGCGGGATGCGCTGAGCCAGGCGGGGGAGGTTTTCGCGCTCCCGCTGACCCACAATCACTGGGGATTCTATTACCGCAAATCACTGTTCGCGCGCCTCGGCATCGACCCGCCACGCAACTGGGCAGATCTACTCAGCGCCTGCAGCACCCTGCGTGACGCGGGTGTCACCCCGATTGCGCTCGGCACGAAAGATTCCCGGACCGCCGCCGCCTGGTTCGATTACCTGAACCTGCGAATGCACGGCTATCCCTACCACCGCGAGGTCCTCGAGGGGCGGATACCCTATACCGCGGGCCGCCTGCGCGCCGTTTTCCAGGCCTGGTCCCACCTGGTCCTGTCCGGGTTTTTCAATGCCGACCATCGCTCGTTGCGCAGGCACGGTGTGATTCCCCGCCTCCACGACGAGCAGGCCGGAATGCTGCTCCTCGACAACTTTGCGAGCATGCAGTCCGACCCGGAAATGGCAAATGACATTGGGTTCTTTCCGTTTCCCAGTATCCGGCCGGGCGTGCGGCCCGCCGAGAACGCACTGACCGACCTGCTGGTGGTTCCGCACTATGCCGCGGCCAACCCGCACGCCCGCGCGTTCCTCGCATGGTTCGGGCGCGCCGATTCCCAGGCCGTGCTGAACGATGCGATGGGAACGGTCCCGCCCCATGCTTCGGCGCCGATCTCGGACAAGCGCCTGGTGCGCGAGGGCGCGCACCTTCTCAGGCAGTCGGCGGGCCTGGTGCAGAACTACGACCGCGAGGTGCCCCGCGCAATGGTGGAGCCGGCCCTCGCCGCGTTCGTTGATTTCCTCGACCAACCGGATGCCGCAAAGCTGGCCGACCGCATGGAAACACTGCGCAGGAAATACTACCCGGACGCGGGAAACGACTGATCAGGCATGGCGTGCAGGGCAGGGGTTGGAGCGGGTGAAGGGAATCGAACCCTCATTAAAAGCTTGGGAAGCTTCCGTTCTACCATTGAACTACACCCGCGGGGGCCGCTCATGATAGTGGCACGTCTGCTTCCTGCCAAGCCTGCCCCGGGGCATGCTCAGCGGGCGCGATGACCCCAGCGGGCGCGGTAGCCACGCACGTCGATGTGCAGGAACGGACCGTGCGCCGGGTTCGCCCGGTAGGGCGCCAGGCCGCCGACATAGGGCTCGTAGGCATCCACGCCTTTCAGGTCCTCGACGAGACGGCGCAGCACGTGGGCATCCGACACGTCCGAACGCCCGTCACCGTTGAGGTCGTCCATCACCCCGTCGCCGTCCTCGTCGATGAAAATGTCCGCGGCCCCACCGTATACGTGGCGACTGTAGGGCACGTTGCCGATCGCCGCGTTGTACCAGGGCGTGCGGTAACCGCTCATCACGTGAAACGAATGCGCGTGCATGCCGCGCCGGTTGACCTCGCGCAGCAGGTATTCGAGTTTGAGCAGCAGTTTCTCACGCAACACCACGTACTTCGGGTACCCCCCCGCCTGCTTGCTGACGAATTCGCCCAGGGTGAAATGGGGGGAAACCCGGGTATCGCGATTGGCGCGGGTCACCTCGACGAAGCCCTCCGGCTTCCGGTAGATTTCCAGGTTCTTCAGGGGCGTTTCCGGATACTTGCCGATCCGGAACTCGCCGAGATAGCCGTCCTTCACCTCGGCGTAACGCCGCATCACGAACAGGTTGAGCACCATCTGCCGCCGTGCC
>JBFGWM010000033.1:0-16182 GCA_041588495.1 Pseudomonadales bacterium
ATCGCCAGGGCGATGATCAGGGCGAGACCGGTGGACTGGCTCCACACGTAGACCCCCAGGCCGCAGGTGATGGCAATCGCGATGCCATTGATCAGCCCCGCCCCGGCTTCCTTGCGCATCACCCGTCCCCAGTGGCGCACGGTGATCTCGCGCAGGGTGAGGCCGCGCATGGTGACGGCCAGGGCCTGGGCGCCGGTGTTCCCGGACTGGCCGGCCGCGATGGGCAACAGGATCGCCAGCGCGGTGTACTGGGCGATCGTGTCCTCGAAAATACCGACCACCGCCGCTGCGAGAAAAGCGGTCAGCAGGTTGATCTGCAGCCACGGCAGCCGCTTGCGCACCGCGAAGATGCTGCTCGACAGGGCACGCTCGTCCTTGCTCACACCGACCATGGTCTGCATGTCGGTCGCGATATCTTCCTTCACCGCATCGATGATGGCGTTCTCGTGAATGGTTCCCACCAGCCGCATGTCCAGATCAACCACCGGCAAAACCACGATGCGATACTTGTCGAGGGCCGCGACCACGTCCTCCTTGGGATCCATGGGCGACACGTACGCCTTCACCGGGATCGAGATGGAAGCCAGGGTCTGGGAGCCCTCCGCCAGCGCCACCCGCTGGATATCGAGCTGACCGCAGAGGTGCTGGTCGTCATCGAGCAGGAACAGGTCGTGCAACGCCGAAACCTTCTGGTTCTTCAGCTGGGCAAGGACGTCATCGACGGTCGCGTTACGGTTGAAGGCCACCACCCGGGTATCCATCAGGTAGCCGGCGGTGTCTTCCGGGTACTGCATCAGTTCCTGCAGTTCGGCGGCGCGTGCCTCCGGAAGGCCGGAGAGGAACTGCTCACGCACCTTTGAATCGAAGCGGCCCAGCAGGGCCGCGCAACGCCCGGCCTCCATGGCATCGAGGAACCCGGCCACGCGCTCGGCACTCATGCTGACCATAATCTTGTCGATCACGCCCGGCGCAAGGCTCTCCCAGACCCGTTGCAGGGTCTCGCGGGGGTAGGCCTCGAACAATGCCGCACCATCCCGCGCCGGCATGGTCTCGATCTTGCGCGCCGCGTGCTTCGGAAACAGGTTGAAAAAACGCAGGTTGAGCGCGTCCACCGCGGACGGCGCGGCAAGGGCAGCGTCGCTCATGATTCTTTGCCTCCCCCGGTGCGGGTACGTTCGCCCGCCAGTTCGCCGAAACTGTCGAACAGCGCGAGCAGGGTGGTCCCGTAAACCTCCCAGATCCCCGTCGCCGGGTCTGCACCCACCGGCTCCCGCACCGTGGTCTCGAGCTGGGACAGGCCGTGTCGCAGATTGGAGTGGGAAAGGGTTCCGACCAGTTGCCGGGAGCGGCTTACCACGGGCACCAGGTCGGTGACCTTCCACACCGGGTGGTCGCGGACCGACAACAGGGTACTGCGCGCGGGCAGCGCTTCCGGAGCGGCGTGCCAGGTGGCCGAGAGCGGTCGCTCCGGCGCAACCCGCAACAGGTCGGGGACGTGCACCGCGCCACGCAGGCGACGGTCGCGGGAGATCACGTACACGGTCCCGCCGGTGACCCGCTCCGATTCGCCCGAAAGGCGTGCCAGGGCATCCCCGACGGTACTCTCCTCGGGCAGCGTGGAGACCCGCGCATCCATCCACGCGCCAACCATGTTTTCCGCGTAATTGAGCAACAGGCGACTCGCCGAGGCCAGCCGGTCGGGCAACCGGTCCAGGATTACCCGGCGGTTGCGGCGGTCGACATAGCGCAACACCGCGGCCACGTGGCCGGGCTCCATGCGCGCCAGGAATGCCGCGGCCGTGGAATTGTCCATTTCCGCGCAAATGCGTGCGGCGTACTGGGGCAGCATCGCGATCAGGGCGCCGGAGAGGTCCTCCGCGGGCAACGGCGCGATGAATTCGGCCGCCTCGTCGGCCGGCAGGGCCTCCAGGGCACGGGCGCCATCCTCCGCGTGTCCGCGCAGGAAGGAAAGTGCCAACTCGGTCTTCATGTCCGCCACGGGCGAACCTCCTTCAGGATTTCCCGGTGCAGCCCCGTCAGTCCGAGCTGAGCGCGGTGCTGTGCTCCAGGAACAGCTTGGCGGGCACCACCGTGCGACCCTGTCCGGTGTCGAGGATGATGGCCGTCTGGGTGACCTCGGCGAGGGTCCCCTCGATGTTGCCGATCTTCATGTGCTCGCCGATGCGGCAATGCTTGCGAATGCTCTGGGCGCCGATGATGTTGGCCACCAGCGTTGCGGAGCCGAGACTGAACGCGAGTACGCCCCCGGCCAGAAACACGCCGATGACGACGATCATCAACGTGGTCAGGAAGCCGACATCGATGCCGATCTGCTGCACGCCGATGACCAGGGCGGTGAACAGGATCACCACCTGCGCGATGGCCGCCAGCAGGCTGCTCTGCTGCACCCCGATCGACTCGGCCGTGCTCAGGGTCGCGGCACGCGCGCCGGCGCTGAGCAGGAAGCCGATGAGGATGATGAGCAGGCCCGCGACCAGGTTGGGCAGGTACAGAACGACCTTGTTCATCCAGTCGGAGAACATCTTCCAGCCGAGGGTGTTGGCGGCAGCGGTGATGAAGAAAATCATCACGATCCAGAAAACCGTCTTGCGGATGACCACCGAGTAGGAACGCCGGATGCGCTCCTGGCGCTCGCCCTCGGGCTGCCCCACGCGCCGGAAGAGACTGTCGAAACCCTCGATGAGCTTGCCGGTGCCCATGCTCAGGACGTGGCCCACGAACCAGCCCAGGAACAACAGGATCACCGCGCCGATGAGTTGCGGCGCGTGCTCGACGATCTCTCTCGAAAACGTCGCGAAGGTCTCCGCCAGGGAGGTGCGCCAATCGAAGGCGGTTACCGCGTTGTCTTCATCCATTGCCGGTCTCCGTAAATAAAGTCGGCCCGCCATCCTGGTCCGCGGCGCGTGGCATCACCCGCGCTGGCGGTACTGGCTCGGTGTACAGCCATGACTCCGCTTGAACGCCTGGCCGAATGCCGTATCAGAACCATAGCCCAACTGGTCGGCAATTCGACACACCGGCTGCCGGGTATGACGCAGCTGCCACGCGGCCAGGCGCATGCGATGCTCGCGCAGGTAGGTCAGGGGCGGAGCACCCATGAAGCTCTTGAAGCGCTCGACGAACGCGGATCTCGACATGCAGGCGATCTCGGCCAGCCGCGGCGCGGTCCAGTCATACTCGGGGCGGCTGTGCATGGCGACCAGGACCGATGAGAGGGCGTCATCGCGCATCGCCAGCAACCAGCTCTCCGAACCCGCCGGAAGCGTATCCATGTAATAGCGCAGGCACTCGATGAACAGGACGTCGGCCATGCGGTTGATGACGGCCTGCTGTCCAAGCTGCACGCTCGCCTGCTCATTGAACAGGAACTGCAGGCCGATATGGAGCCAGGCCGGCGGCACCCCGTTGTCACCCCGCAGGTGGATCACCGGCGGCAGGGCGTTCATCAGCGGTCGCGCCAGGTCGATGTCAAAACGGAAATGGCCACTCAGCAGTTCGGTGATCTCGCCGCCACCGTCGAGGTGCAGCACTTCCACCTGCCCGGACTCCAGGTCCCGGGACAGGTCATGCTCGCGGGCCGGGCTGTCCGGGCAGTCCTGCAGCCGGTGCTCGGTACCGAGGGGGAGGATTACCAGGTCGCCCGGCTCGAGTTGCAGCGGATCGCAGTCGCTGCGCAACAGGCAGGCGCGCCCCTGGCGGCAGATGTGGAAACTCGCCAGTCCGGGGGTGCTCAGCCAGAGCTTCCACGGCGCCGCCAGGCGCACGTGCTGAAAACGCGCCCCGCGCAGGCGGATGTCATCGAGGATCAGGCTGAGTGCATCCATGGCGTTTCGGCAGCGGGGTCCGGCGTCTCGATAGATTTCTGGCGTTTCGATAGATATTCACAGTGTATAACGCCTACCGGGATTCGCACACTTTGCCAAAAATGAATGCATAACAACGCGCAAACCAAATCGCGACCACCCCGGGAGAATGCCGATGACTGCTGCCACCAGCCTGAACTGGACCGACAACAAGCGTTACCTGTGGCTACTCAGCCCCCTCATCCCCGTGCAGATGCTTGCCGCGCTCGGTGTCTACGAGGCCACCGGCTGGGGCGCCCTGCTGTGGTGGGGGCCGGTCATGGTCTACGCGATCATACCCCTGCTCGACTGGCTGATCGGCGAGGACCGCGTCAATCCGCCGGAGTCGGCGGTCGCCGGACTCGAGGAATCACCCTTCTACCGCTACATCGTCATCGCCTACATCCCGGCGCAGTTCGCGGGCACCATCTGGGGCACCTGGCTGGCCTGCACCGGCGGCCTCGCCGTTTGGGAACTGGTCGGCCTGATCTTTTCGGTGGGCACCGTGAGCGGCCTGGCGATCAACACGGCCCACGAACTGGGCCACAAGAAGAGTCGCCATGAGCGCCTGCTGGCAGCCATCACCCTGGCGCCGGTGGCGTACGGACACTTCAACGTGGAGCATCCGCGCGGCCACCACAAGAACGTGGCAACCCCGGAAGACCCGGCGAGTTCGAAAATGGGCGAGAGTTTCTGGCGCTTCCTGCCACGCACGGTCATCGGCAGCGCCCGCTCCGGATGGCGTATCGAGCGCGAACGCCTGGCCCGCCAGGGCCGCGGCCCGTTCGACGTCCGCAATGAGGTGCTGCAGGCGTGGTCGATGAGCGTCGTGTTCTTCGGCGCCATGATCGCCCTGTTCGGCTGGGCGGCGCTGCCGTTCCTGCTCCTGCAGGCGGCCTACGGCGCGTCCCTGCTGGAGGTGGTGAATTACATCGAGCATTACGGCCTGTTGCGCCAGAAGACCGCGAGCGGCCGCTACGAGCGCTGCGCGCCGGCCCACTCCTGGAACAGCAACCACCTGGTCACCAACCTGTTCCTGTACCAGTTGCAGCGCCACTCGGACCACCATGCCAACCCGACCCGGCGCTTCCAGGCCCTGCGCCACTTCGAGAACACGCCGCAGTTGCCGGCGGGCTACGCGGGCATGCTGATTCCGGCGTACATCCCGTGGCTGTGGTACCGGATGATGGATCACCGGGTCGTCGCGCACTACGACGGCGACGTGAGTCGCGCCAACATCCTGCCCGCGCGACGCGCGGAAATCCTCCGCAAGTGGCAGTCCGCTCCCGTTGAAAAGGCCGTCGCACCCATTCCTGACGCGACGCCCGCGCCCGGCGCGGCGCCCGCTGCACGTCACATGTGCACCGACTGTGGCTACGTCTACGACGAGGCCGAGGGCTGCCCGCGCGAGGGCTTCCCGGCCGGGACCCGCTGGGAGGACATCCCCGACGACTGGTCCTGCCCGGACTGTGCGGTCAGGGACAAGGTCGACTTCGTGCCCGCGGACACACCCCGCGCCGCCTGACCCCGGAAACAGCGGGTCCGTCGCGTTCGGCGGCGGCCCGCACGGCCGGCGGCCGCGGAACAGGCAAACCATCCGGCGGATCATCTAAACTGAGGAGTCCCATAACCACGTCGATGACGGGGACCGCCTGGTGGGCACACCGAGCAGCAATTGGCAGGAGCATATTCCACCCGACGAGGAAGCCGGTTTCCAGGCGCGGGTCGAGCGCTTTCGTGCCGCCCAGGAGTCCCGGTCCATACGCTACGGCAAGGGCCGCGCACTGCACCGCAAGCAGATCCTCGGCGCGCCCGCGACGTTCGAGGTCCTCGCCGACATTCCGGCCCACGCCAGCCAGGGCGTTTTCGCAAAACCCGCAACCCACGAGGCCTGGGTGCGCCTCTCCAACGGCGGCATGGACGTGCAGCCGGACCGCAAGCCGGATGTGCGCGGTCTCGCCATCAAGGTGCATGGCATCCAGGGTCCCGGCGCCCTTGGATCAGATACCCAGAGCCAGGATTTCCTGCTCATCAATCACGAGTCGTTCCTGTTCCCCAACGGCGAGGAATTCGTCGACCTGGTGCTGGCAGCGGGAGAAAAACCGGGGAACCTGTTCAAGTACCTGCGCAAGCGCTATGGCGTACTGGGCGCGATCGGCGTCATGCACCGCCTGGCCCGAACGGCGTCCAAGCCGTTTGCGGGATTCGCCATGGAAGAAATGTATTCGGCCGTGCCGTTCGCCTGCGGCCCCTATGCCGCGCGCGCACGCCTGCTGCCCCCGCTGCAGGCACCCGGATCCGCCCGCCCCGTCGACCTTTGTGCCGAGTTTCTGTCCCACCTCGATCGCGGGCCGCTGACCTATGAATTCCAGCTGCAGTTCTTCGTTGATGAAATCCGCACCCCGATCGAGGACGCCTCGATCCCCTGGCGGGAGGCCGACGCACCCTACTACACCGTCGCACGGTTGCACGTGCCGCGCGCCTCGGAGTGGACGGACCAGCGCGATGAACTGCAGCAGGCCATCGAACATGCAGTCTTCGACCCGTGGTGCGCACTGAGTGAGCACCGCCCCCTGGGTTCGGTCATGCGGGCACGCAGGTTCTTCTACTTCGAGAGCCAGAAATCCCGCGGCGCGGTCTCCGGGTAACTGGGGAAGCCCGGGTCCGTGAGCCACGAGCAGGAGGACCCGCACGGAGACCTGCACCCGTTGTTACAGGAAGGCCTGCGCTGCCTGCGTTCCAGCCTCGCCGCCGTCGTGCCCGCCGAACACCTCGACACCACCGTGGACGCAATCCGTTCGCTGCTGCAGAACGGCGCCCTGCAGGCCTCCGACGAGCGCGCCAAGCAGATTCGTTTCCTTGACCGCCTGCTCACCCGTTGCGGGGAAATCGATGAGCAGTTGCGCTGGATGCTGCGTGCGCAGGCCGACTCGCGCCGGGAGCGTGGCACCATCGACGGCCAGACCCGCACCCTGTTCGCCGGCATGCGCGAGGAACTGCTGTCGGGCAGTTCCAACAAGGCCTTCGACGAATCCCTCCAACGCATCATGGTGGCCCTGGAAGCCGGCCTGTCCACCCAGTCAGGGCGCGAGGACCTGCGCAGCGGGAGGACGACCGACTACCTGCGCGACATGACCGAGGAGGTCCGCGGCCTGATGCAGGAGGCCGGCAAACTGCACCGGGAACTTGTACAGATTCGTGACCAGCTTGAGGTCGACCCGGCAACCGGGCTACCCGGTGAAACCCGTTTCGAGGAACTGCTGGCGCGCGAATGCCTGCAGGCGCTGCGCGAAGGTCACGTGATGTCGCTCCTGGTCATCGACATCGACGACCTGCACAAAATCAATTCCGAGCGGGAGCGTGAGGGCGGTAACCGGATGTTAAGCGCCGTTGCCGAAACCCTGGGCAGCGTATTACGCGAGTCCGACGTCGCCGCACGGGGTGCCGGAGACGAGTTTCTCGTCATGCTGCCCTTTACCGACCTCAACCACGCCCAACTGGTTGCCGAGAAGGTGCGTTCCGCGGTGGAGGCGCTCCGTGTCGACACAGGAAGGGGCGACGACGCCGGGTCCGTGACCGCGTCGTGCGGGGTATCCTCCTACTGGGAATACGACTCTGCGGTGTCGGTGCTCGACCGCGCGCGGGTCGCGGCGCGCCACGCACGGGACGCCGGCGGCAACCGGGTGCACATGGAAATCGCGACCTGACACAAGCCCTTGCGTCAAGGCCTCTCAGGCCCACTCCCTGGCCGGAAAATACAACCCAAACAGTCGGTTTTTTACGAACAGGAAATAACCGCCTGCCTGGGCCAGAATGATTCTCCTGACCCCGGATTCTGCCCACGACCTTCCCCGAGGAGACTGCAAGATGCCACGCCGCCTGTCCGCCCTGCTCCTGTTTGCCTGCGCATGTCTTCCGGCCCCTTCCGTGGCGGCGCAATTCGAGCAGGTCATCGGCTATTCCACCAAAACCGGGTTCCGCGCCGTGTTTGCATGGCAGGCGGACCAGTCCGTCGCGGGCATCGTGGAATACTCGGTCGACGGCGGCGAGGCGAGAACCGCGCGCCCTCTTGCAGGCGCGCCCGACACCGCGCAAATGGCCGTCGTGGACGGCTTTGAGCCGGGCCAGAGGATCAGCTATCGAATTCGCGATCAACTGGGCGGCACCACGTCGGCAGAGCGCACATTCGTCACCGGCAACGCGTACACGAGTTGGAATGGCAGCGCCTACACGCTCAATGCACTGGTGCAACTGGACTCCGAAGCCCTGCCGGACGGCATACCCTGGGACCAGGGGCTGGGTGATCTCGCTGCCGGCATCCGTATCATGTCAGAACGGCTCTATGACGCGATGGACGGCTACGCCCGCATGGGCATGGTGCTGGTCACGGACACAGTCCTGAACTATCCCCTGAATGTTCCATTCGGCGCCACGGCGAACCTGGGCAAGGCCGGCTGTGCACCGATGATGATGGACGGCACCGGCGCGGTCGGGCCCACGGTGGCCGACTTCCTCGTACAAACCAGCATTCCGTTTGACAGCCACACCTACGGTGGCTGGATGATCGACAATCCCTGTATCGGCTTTTACATCGGCCGCGTCGGTCAACTGGTGACCCCCTGGCAGGACGACCTACACCTCGGTTACGTCATGACCCACGAACTGATGCACTATGCGTTCAACGCCCCGGACCTTTACTCGTTGAACAGTGACGCGGACTGCAAGAATCTCGACTGGGACGGTTCGCTGATGTACAACGAGGGCGGCTGGAACGGCTCGCGCTGGGAACTCACCGAACTGGATCGCAATGAATCCGCCACCCCCTGTAACCACGGCACTCAGCCCTACACCTGGGATGCCCTTCGCGAACGCTACGTCCGGGTGCCCGGAGCCGCCACGCCGCAGCACATCGTCGACACCGCAGCGCGCGGCAATACCACCGGTGGCGCGCTGGAAATCTGGGTTCTCGACAACAACCCGGCCGGCTCCCGGCTTTGCCGCATCGGCACCCAGGACTGTTTCGAGTCCGGCACGCAGTAACCCTCCGCTCGCGGGACGCCGTCGCCTGACCGGGGTTACCGTTCACCCCAGGCTTACGACCGCGTCGCTACCCCGTGTCTGACATCCTCCATCCCATCCGCGCGTGGCGCCGACGCCGCCTGCGTCGGCGCGCCATCCCCGATGCCTGGGCGCCCTGGATCCAGGCACTGCCACTGGTACGCGATGTACCCGACGGCGACCGCGACGAACTGACCGGCCATCTGCAGATTCTGCTCGCCGAGAAACGGTTTTTCGGCTGCGGTGGCCTTGCCGTGGATGAACAGGTGCGGGTGACAATCGCGGCCCAGGCTGCCGTCCTGTTGCTGCATCGCAATGCAGAACCCTTCCCCAGCCTGCGCAGTATCCTGGTCTACCCCGATGCCTTCCGGGCGCCGGTCGAGGAGTGGTCGGACGACGGCTGGGTGGTGACCGAGGGCACCGAGGTCCGCTCCGGCGAGGCCAGCGAGTTCGGACAGGTGGTGCTGTCCTGGGCGGATATCTGCGATGACATCCGCAACCCGGGAGGTGGGGCCAACGTGGTCCTCCACGAGTTCGCGCACCACCTGGACCTCGAGAACGGCGCTCTTGACGGCACCCCGCGCCTGGCCGGCCCCCAGGCGGCAAGGAACTGGGCCACAACAATGGCTGCCGCATACCAGGCGCTGCAGGATGCGGTGGACGCGGGCCGCGAGGACGGAGTCCTCGACCCCTATGCCGCCGAGGACCCGAGCGAGTTCTTCGCCGTACTCGTGGAAACCTTTTTCGACGCGCCGGTGGGGCTCCGGGACCACCATCCCGACCTTTACGCGTGCCTGTCAGGGTACTTTGGCCAGGACCCCGCAAGCTGGACGGCCGGGCGTTCATGATCAAAGCTTCCTGACAGGCGTGCGGCTCCGGGGGAGCCCGCGGTGACCGGCCGGACGACCGATTGGACGATTTCCGGAGGGCCGGGCTGGCACCGGGGCGCATTGATAGGACATCGCCAAGCGCTTAGGATAGGAGTTTTCCGGCAGTGAAAATTGCCGCGGGAGTCGACAGGGTGGTCAGGTTTTTTCAGAGGACGGCATTCCTCTTTCTCGTGGCACAGGTTTCCCTGGCACAGGCCACGGGTAACGCCAGCTCAATCGAATGGACCCCGAACGGTGACTCCGGCCAGGCCATGCGCCCGGCGCCGGAACTGTCGCGACCGGTATACTCCGACTTCCCGCGTTATCCCGAGCTGGAACCCGCAGTACAGTTCTGGGTGCGCGTGTTCGGCGTGTATTCCGAAAACCAGTCGCTGATTCACTCCTCGGTTTATCCGCAGAAAATCCTCACCGTGCTCGACTTCTCGTCGGCGGCAAAGCGGATGGACAAGCGTGCCCTGGCCCGCCACCGCAGCAAGTCCGAACGGGCGGCACGCGAGAAGTACAACGAACTGTTTCGCAGGCTGCACCTGAACCGCAACAAGCCCGAAAGCCTGAGCGGAGAGGAACTTCGAATCTACAAGCTTTTTGCGGACATCCCCGACCCGCGGCGCTTCAGCAAGGCACAGGGCACCGTGCGCAGCCAGCGCGGGCTCCATGAGCGCACCCGCAAGGCGCTCGAGGTGTCGGGAAAGTACCTTCCGGAAATGACCCGCACCTTTGCCAGTCACGGGCTGCCGACCCTCCTGACCCGGCTGCCGCTGGTGGAATCGAGTTTCAACGTGGAAGCCTACTCCAAGGCCGGCGCCGCGGGCCTGTGGCAGTTCATTCCGTCGTCGGCGCGCAGTTACATGCGCCTCAACGAGATCGTCGATGACCGGCGTGATCCGTGGACCAGCACCGACGCCGCCGCCCGCCACCTCAAGGACGACTACGCGCTCCTGCAGGACTGGCCCCTGGCGATCACCGCCTACAACCACGGACGCGCCGGGGTGGCGCGTGGACTGCGCAAGGTCAACGGCAAGACCCTGCCTGACCTGGTGGCGCGCTACAAGTCGCGTCGATTCGGGTTTGCCTCGCGCAATTTTTACGCCGAGTTCCTGGCCGCCCTCGAGGTCGAACGCAACCGCGAGGTCTACTTCGGCCCGATCAAAGAGCGTGATCCGTTGCAGTACGAGATCGTGCGGACCAAGGACTACCTGAAATTCTCCACGTTGCGGATGCTGGCCGGTGCGCCCGACCCACTGTTCCGCAAGCTGAACCCCGCGTACAGCCGCGAGGTGGTGCTGGGCAAGCTCTACGTTCCACCGGGGCACGTCATCCGCGTTCCCAAGGGGGATGCCGCGCGGTTCCAGGCCAACTATGCCAAGCTCGATGCAAAGGAAAAGCACTCCAGCCAACGCCACTATTACGTACGCCACAGGGTGCGCCACGGTGAAACCGTATCCAGGATTGCCAGGCGTTACGGGGTGAGCGCGCGCTCCATCACCTCGGCCAACCAGTTACGCAGTGCGCATCGCATCCGCGTCGGACAGACCCTGAAAATTCCTCCCCGTGGCCGACCCGGCCGTCACGTGACCCAGGTCGCCAAGGCGCCGCAAAAAGACGGCTATCACATCCACCGCGTGCGTCGCGGGCAGAACCTGTGGACCATCGCCCGCCTGTACGGCGCCTCGCTGCAGGAGGTCCTCAAGGCCAACGGCCTGCGCAAGTCATCGGTCATCCACCCGGGCATGCGCATCCGCGTTCCCTCGACTTAGACCGGCCCGTTCGTCCGGGCCCGCCTTCGCCATCCGGCAGACTGCCCGGGCCCTGATGTCACCGCTGCACATCACGCCCGCCGCTTCCCGGATGCGGGACCGCGACCGCTATCCGGTCTAGGCTTGTCATTGTCGGCCCCGTAAACCTGGACGGTCCCGGAACACATGCCATCGGGAATATTCAACACGCTCGGCAACATCGGCATACAACTCCAGTTGCCGGTCCTGCTGCTGATGTTCCTCCTGCTGCTGCGCAACCCGCGCACCGAGTTCTCCTCGCTGCGCAATACCGTGCTCCTCTATTTTGCTGGGCTGGCGGGCCTGCTCGCGGCAGCGCCGATGATGCGCTTCGGATGGGTCGACAGCGGCGAGATCACCCGGCAGGTCTCAATCCTGCTGATCGGCCTCACGCTGATCCGCCTCGGCGGAATGACGCTGTTCAGGGTATTGCTGCCGGGTACCGGCCTGGAGCCGCCCAGCATCCTTGAGGACCTGGTGGTCTTCGTCGCCTACATCATCTGGGGCATGGTCCGCCTTTCCTACATCGGCCTCGAACTCAGCAGCATCGTCACGACCTCGGCGGTCATCACCGCGGTGCTCGCGTTCTCCATGCAGGACACGCTGGGCAACATCCTCGGCGGCATGGCCCTGCAACTCGACGACTCGATTCACGTCGGTGACTGGATACAGGTCGACGACGTGGTCGGGCGAATCGTGGACATCCGCTGGCGCTCCACCTCCGTGGAGACACGCAACTGGGAAACCGTGGTGATTCCCAACAGCATGCTGATGAAGACCAAGTTCCGGATTCTCGGCCGGCGCATCGACCAGGACACCCAGTGGCGGCGCTGGATCTGGTTCAACGTGGGTTTCGAGGTCTCGCCAAGACGGGTCATGCGGGTGGTCGAGGAGGCCCTGTCCCGCGCCAACGTACCGGCAGTTGCCAGCGATCCGCCGCCCAACTGCGTCACCATGGATATCAGTGACAGCTACGTACGCTACGCCGTGCGCTACTGGCTGACGGACCTGTTTGTCGACGATCCCACGGACTCTGCCATCCGCAGCCGGATCCACGCGGCCCTCAAGCGCGCCAACATCCCTTTCGCCCTGCCGACACAGTCCATGCACATGATCAAGAAGGGCGAAAAACTCGAAACCCGCGAGAAGGTGCGCAATATCCATCACCGGGTGGAGACCATGCGCCGGGTGGCGCTGTTCTCAAGCCTCAGCGCGGAGGAACTGGAAAAAGTCGCCGAGAACCTCTCGTTCGCGCCGTTTGTCGCCGGCGATGTCGTGACACCGCAGGGCACCATCGCCCACTGGCTGTATATCCTGGTCGACGGCAGCGTGGAGGTGGTGCTCGACACGGAAAGCGGCCAGCGCCGTTCGCTGGCTCGCATCGATGCCGGCGGCAGGGACAGCGTGTTCGGAGAGATGGGCCTGCTCACCGGGGCGCCCCGCTCGGCGAGCGTCGTCGCGCTGACCGACGTCGAGTGCTACCGGCTCGACAAGGCCGGCTTTGAGGCCGTCCTGCACGCCCGCCCGGCGATCGCCGACGAAATCTCGCATATCATCTCGGCGCGGGAAGCCGATCTTTCCGCGGCGCGCGACGACCTCGACCAACAGGCCCGGGCGCGCCTCCACGAAAACCAGCACCAGGAGTTGCGCACCCGGATCCGGCGTTTTTTCGGTTTGGACCCGTGAGTAACAACCGGCAGGCACCCCTGCCCGGGCTTCTGCTCACGGACGCGGGCCCCGCCATTCGCGCCGCAGCCGGATTCAAGGGCCCAACCCCGCCATCAGTCCGGGTGATCGGGAATGAGCGGTTGGATTCCGCGCATGAGCGGTCACTTACCGAACGGCAACCGTCCTTCGTCGTCCGATAGTGACGCACCGTGGTACTTGTACAAAAGTCCACGACCGTTTCCCAAAAATCCCACCGGGATTGGACAAAAGTTCAGGCAACCCGCTGCAAGTAACTGAAATTTGGCGCACATTCCGGCTCCACCAGGGATCGCCGGCGCGCCGCAGAATTCTCTGTAGGTGGCGGCAAAACTGGCATGCATTTCGCTCGGTAATCCAGCGAGGGAGCAGTGATTCGCGGCTCGATCTTTTTGCACCGGGAGGCCAGATGATTCTGCACTACAAGGGATTCGACAGTTGCGTGGCGTCCTGCGACCACGTCCACGTCATCTGCGGCGAGGTGATCGGGAAGCGCGATACCATCGTCTTTCAGGCCGGCAGCTTCAATGACCTCGAAAACACTTTCCGTGCCTCGGTCGAGGATTACCTCGCGACCTGCGTGCGGTTCGGGGTGGCCCCGGACATGACCCTGGTCAGGGGCGACCGGGCCCTTGCCGTGAACCTCAACTCCAGCCGCATCAAGCGCTGGCAGAAGGCCTGGGACCAGGCCGGCATCATCGAAAAATTCCGCCAGGCCGCGAGGCGCGCCGAGGAAATCGCCGAACTCGAGGCCACCTGCGAACCGCTGCCCGGGACACAGGAGGCCGCCACCGGCCTTGTCTACGCCTAGGCGCCCTGCCGCCCGTCATTCCACCTGGTGATCCAGCCGGGCGGCCAGCTTCAACCGCTTTCGGGCGGGGATGCGCACGCCGGGGAATGCGCTCCGCTGGCGATCTCATGCGGCCCGCATCGTGGATTGTCTATCCTGAATAGTCCGCCCCCGACCCTCCGGACGGGAGCGATGAACCAGGACCGGAAGTCCCATGCACGAATCTCCCCTGTTGCTGTTGTCGGTGATCGGCCTGCTGGGCATCGCCTGCCAGTGGGTGGCGTGGCGGGTCGGCGTTCCGGCCATCGTGTTCCTGCTGATCACCGGGATGATCGCGGGTCCGGTCACCGGAGTGCTCCGGCCCGACGAACTGTTCGGTGATCTGCTGTTCCCCATGGTGTCGATCGGTGTCGCGGTCATCCTGTTCGAGGGCAGCCTGACCCTGCGCATCCACCAGATTCGCAACGTCGAGGGTGCGGTGCGCAATATGATCACCGTCGGGGCCGCCGTGACCTGGGGCATCGTGGCGGTCGCGACGCACTTCCTGATGGGCCTCTCGTGGGGCCTGTCCTTGCTGTTCGGCGCGGTGATGACGGTCACCGGGCCGACCGTGATCAAGCCCCTGCTGCACAGCGCACAGCTCAACGCGAATGTATCCCGGGTGCTGCAGTGGGAAGGCATTGTGCTCGACCCCATCGGCGCCCTGCTCACCGTACTGGTGTTCGATTTCCTGGTCACCGGCCAGACCATGGACAACCCCTGGGTCGGGCTGGCACGGATCGTGGTGATCGGCGTGCTGTTCGGTCTCGCCGGCGCGCGACTGTTGGCGATGCTGATGATCCGTCACTGGCTGCCCCACTACCTGCACCACGTGTTCACCCTGGTGCTGGTCATCGCGGTGTTCGCGATATCGGACGCCATCGCGCACGAGGCCGGGCTGCTGGCCGTGACGCTGATGGGCATCATCCTCGCCAACGAGGAGAATTTCGATGTCGAGGACCTGCTGTTCTTCAAGGAAAGCCTGAGCGTGCTGCTCATCTCGGTGCTGTTCATCGTCCTCGCGGCACGCATGGACCCGGGTGCGCTCATCGACCTCGGACTCCCGGGACTGGCGCTGTTCCTGGTGGTCATCCTGGTGGCACGGCCATTGTCCGTGCTTGCCGCAACCTGGAACTCGTCGCTCAACCGCGGTGAAAAGATCATGCTGGGCTGGATCGCCCCACGCGGCATCGTCGCAGCCGCGGTGTCCGCATTGTTCGCCCTGCGCCTGGGCGAAGCGGGTTACGAGGGGGCCGAGGTGCTGGTGCCGCTCACGTTCGGAATGATCATCGGCACCGTGGGCCTGCAGAGCATCACCGCCAAGCCGCTCGCGCGACGCCTCGGCGTCACCGCACCGGAGCCCTCTGGATACCTGATCGTGGGCGCCAACCCCGTGGCGCGCACCATCGCCGCTTCCCTGAAAGCGCAGGGTTTTGCCGTGCGCCTCGCCGACACCGGTTGGGAGAACGTCCGCACGGCGCGCATGGAAGGCCTGGAAACCTATTTCGGCGGCGCGGTGTCCGAGCACGCGGAGCGAAACCTGGATCTCACCGGGATCGGCCGCCTGCTTGCGCTCAGCCCGCACCCGACCCTCAATGCCCTTGCCTGCATGAGTTACAAGTACGAGTTCGGCCCCTCCAACCTGTACCGGATTCCCGCCTCGGTCGACAAGAAGGACTCCATGCGCCGCAGCCTGCCGGGGTCGGTACCGGGAAGGATGCTGTTCGGCAAGGAAGTCACCCACAGCAAGCTGGCATCGATGATTGCCAAGGGGGCGCGGATACGGACCACCCGACTCAGTGACGACTTCGGTTTTGAGGACTACGTGGCGCGCTACAAGAAGCGGGCAATCCCCCTGTACGCGATCAGCCCCAATGGCAAGTTGCACATGTTCACCACCAGCGACCCGCCACGGGTGCAGGCAGGCTGGCAGGTCGCCGGGCTGATACCCGCCAGGGTGCTCGCCGAAATGGCCGAGGAAAAGGCGGAGAGCAAGGCCGAAAACGCGTCGGGCGGCGCAGGCAGCGACCCGGAACCCGCCTGAGCGAACTCAGGGCGCGGCG
>JBFGWM010000034.1:0-15970 GCA_041588495.1 Pseudomonadales bacterium
CACTGAAGCGCTCCGGCGTGTCGCGCGAAGGCGTGTCACGATGTACCACCAGACACATCATTTCGATGTATGCCTGAACGTCCCGTCCCAGTCCTCAGGCAGATCCTGCTCCCTGAGACTGGCGATTCGCTCCAGGTAGATCTCGTAGAGCTTCACGTCCGGGGCCGAGGATGCCAGTTCCCGCACCAGGTCCTCTGCCCGGCTCCAGCGCTGGCCCACGTAGTGCTCCAGTGCACGATGCCAGCTGTCGAGTTCGGCCTGAACATCCAGAGAGATTTCACCCTTTCTTCCGAGCGGCTCATACACGGCGATCGCTTCGTCCTTGCCCTTCACCTGGATGCGATCGACAAGGCGGAATATGAACTGATCGCCGGCACCTTTCCGCGTCCCTTCACCGACCAGCATGCGCACGCCGTAAAACTTGGTGACCCCCTCCAGGCGCGAGCCGAGGTTCACGGCATCGCCGAGCACCGTGTAGGCGCGGCGGAACGTCGAGCCCATGTCACCAACGTTCATGGTGCCGGTGTTGATGCCAATGCCCACGCGGATTTCCGGCAGGCCACGGGCCTCGAGTTCCGGCTTCAGTTCCTCGGTGATCTTGAGCATGGAAAAACCGGCGGCGACGGCGTTCGTGGCGTGGTCCGGATCTTCCAGCGGCGCACCCCAGAACGCCATCACCATGTCGCCGACATACTTGTCGATGGTGCCCTTGTGATCGAAGATCGTCTGCGTGATCGGCGTGAAATACAGGTTCAGCATTTCCTTGAGCTCGGTCGCCGAAAGGTGCTCGGAAATCGTGGTGAAACTGCGGATATCGCTGAACAACACGGTCATGTCGCGGCTGTCACCGGAAAAGGTGGAAGCGCTGCCCTCCTGGTCCATCATCGCGTCGATATGCGCCGGTGGGACGTACTGGTCGAACATCGACTTGAGCATGCGCCGCTGGGTGTTCTCGCGCAGGAAGCCGATGACGAGGTTGGTGGCAGTAAGCAGCAACACGAGGAGAACATGACCGGACAACGGCAGGTCGAGCAGACGCTGTTGCCAGAAGTGCAGGTTGGCCGCGACGATACCTGCCAGCACGCTGAGTCCGGTCACGGTGAGCCAGCCCGGACCGAGGAACGGCAGGATCAGGCTCATGGCGACACCGACGGAGGCCATCAGCACCAGGGTTGCGCCGCGTTCCCAATCGGGGCGTACCGGGATGTCCTTCGACAACAGGCCATCGAGGATGTTGGCATGCACCTCCACCCCGGGGAAATTCTTCTCCACCGGGGTCGCCCGCAAATCGGCAAGACCGATCGCGGAAGTCCCCACCAGCACAATGGTGGCCTCAAGTTCATCCGCGCCCACCGTGCCGCTCAACACGTCCGTGGCTGAAACGTAATCGAAGGTGCCGCGGCCGCCCCGGTAGGGCACGATCACCCGGCCTTTGCCGTCGGTGTAAGTGGTCTCCTGGGTCAGGCGCACGCTGGTGATGGCCAGCGTGTCGCCGACCGGCACCATCTCGACGTTCACGTCGTCGGCAAAAAGGTAAGCCTGCGCGGTGGCGAGAGACAGCGAGGGGTACAGCGCATCACCGTAACGCAGCACGAGGGGCGACCGGCGTATCACGCCGTCCAGGTCCGGATCGGTGGAAACAAAGCCCCCTCCCAACGCCTGGCCCTGCAGGATCGGCAGGCTCGCCGTGTACCCGGACATTTTCGGAACCTGGATGCGGGCCGCCTGTTCCGGAGTGAGATCCAGCACCGGAGCCGGGAGCTCCCCGACCTGGGTCGCCTGCTCGTTGTGCAGGAAATAGGCGAGGACGACATCGGTTTCCTGCAGGTGCTCGGCCAGCCTGCGATCGAAATCCACGGCCGGGGCAACCGCCTCCAGGCGTTCCACGAAGCCCGGGTCCATCACATCGGTGCCGGCAAGGCTTTCCCGGAGTTCCACGGCCACGTTACGTTCGGGCTCCGAAAAAACCACGTCGAAAGCGATCACCACCACGCCGGCCTCGGCAAGCCGGGTCACCATCCTGGCGACCTTGGCGCGACTCCAGGGCCAGCGCCCCTCGGCCTCAAGACTCTTCTCGTCGATATCGACGATCACGATGCGATGGCCGACCTCCGGGCGCGGGACCGGGAACAGGCTGATACGGAGGTCGTAGACGATGTACTCGAGGCGATTACGCAGCTCGACCACAACCGGTTCCGTGGTGAACTGGAACCAGACGATGAGCAGGCTGCCCAGCAGGCCGGCCAGGATCGGCGGGCCGTGGCCCCTCGAGAACCATCGCAGCAGTCGCTTCATTGCCACTCCAGGGGCAACCGTTCACTGGCACATCGCGGACCGCCGGGCAGGGTCAATGGGTCCGCGTATGCCATACTTTGTCCCGGTTCACATCTTAGCATCCCGGTACCGCGGTCCACGCTGCAATGTCCGTATCCCACCCGATCATCGCGGTAACCGGCTCCTCTGGAGCAGGGACCACAACTGTCCGCCGTGCCTTCGAGAAAATTTTCCAGCGCCTGGATCTGGCTGCCGCCTACGTCGATGGTGACAGCTTTCACCGTTACACCCGCGGAGAAATCACCGCCCTGCTCGCCGAGCCTGACACCGAGAAAAGTGCTTTCAACCACTTCGGCCTGCGCGGCAACCTGCTGGAGAGACTCGAGGCACTGTTCGCGGAATACGCGGCACGCGGAACCGGCAGCGTGCGTCGCTACGTACATGACGAGGACGTCGCGGACATCGCGCAGGGTTACCCCTCGGGCACCTTCACTCCCTGGGAGCCGTTGCCCCCCGGAACCGACCTGCTGCTCTACGAGGGCCTGCACGGCGGCTTCAGGAACCGGGAAATCGATGTTGCCCGGCATGTCGACCTCCTGGTCGGCGTGGTCCCGATCATCAATCTCGAATGGCTCCAGAAAATCAACCGGGACACCCGCGAGCGCGGCTACTCGGAGGAGGCGGTGGTCGACACCATACTCGGTCGCATGGGCGACTACGTCCGCCATATCGTTCCCCAGTTCTCCCGCACCCACGTGAATTTTCAGCGGGTACCCACCGTGGACACCTCCAACCCGTTCATTTTCCGGGATGTGCCCAGTGACGCGGAAAGTTTCGTGGTGATCAGCTTCCGCGACCCGACGCAGGCGGATTTTCCCTCCCTGCTACGGATCATTCATAATGCCTTCAAGTCCCGGGACGACACCATCGTGATCCCGGGCACGGCTTTCGGCGAGGCCCTGGAACTTGTCATGGGGCCGCTGATCGAGAACATTGCCAGGGTGCGGACCAGGTAAACCACCATGCACGAGATCAAGGACGCCAACCTCCTCGACTACGCGATCTGCGTCGGCTTGTTCGATGAACTCAATTCGAACGAGTTGATCAACGTGGTGGAGTACCTGAGGTTGCTGGAATTCGACAAGGACGAGGTCCTGTTTCACGAGAACGATCCAGGCAATTTCGCCTGCTACATCTACGAGGGCGAGATGGCGGTCAGCAAGCTCCGCGGGGATACCGAGGTGGTGATCGCGGAACTCGCGGAAGGCCGCTCCATCGGCGAGATGGCGCTGTTCGACAGCTTTCCCCGTTCGGCGACCGTGCGCACCACCACACCGGGAAAGCTGATCATGCTCACCGAGGAAAGCTTCGACCAACTCGTCGAGGAGCACCCGCGCCTGGGCGTGAAGATCCTGCGCCGGCTGGCCCGCCTGATGAGCCTGAACCTGCGCAAGACTTCCGCGACCGTGGCTGACCTCATGCAAACCCGGCAATGACCCCTGCCATGGATACACGAAGATGACTGAACGCGAACTGAGTCCCCTCGACCGCCTGCTCGCCGGCGCCAACAAGGCCCTGCAAACCCTGGACGCGGGCCATCGCGAACCGCACCGTCCCAACCCGGCGCCGCCGTCATCCGCGGAGTCGGAACTCGACGACGCGGAACGCCGCCACGTCGCCGGCCTGATGCGGGTCAATCACGCGGGTGAGGTCTGCGCGCAGGCCCTGTACGAGGGACAGGCGCTGACCGCAAGGGACCCACGCATTCGCGAGGCCATGCAGCGCGCGGCAAGCGAGGAAACCGATCACCTGGCCTGGTGCGAGGACCGCCTCCGCGAACTGGACGCCAGGACTACCGTGTTGAATCCCCTGTGGTACGGACTTTCCCTCGGTGTCGGCGCGCTTGCCGGGATCGCCGGGGACCGTTGGAGCCTGGGATTCGTGGCGGAAACCGAGCGCCAGGTGTGTCGCCACCTGGAGGAACATCTCCGGCAACTCCCGGAGGATGACGAGCGGACCCGTGCGATTCTGGAAAAGATGCATGCCGACGAGGCCGGACACGCGACCACCGCGGTGGAGGAGGGTGCCGCGGAACTGCCGCTACCCGTGCGTCACGCCATGTCCCTGGTTTCGAAGCTCATGACCCGGACCTCCTATCACGTCTGATCCGAGATCGGCGGGTGATAGATGAACTGCACCAGGGTAGCGTCAGGGTCGAGGCAGTAGAAACTCCGCGCGCCGTCACGATGGGTCTTTGGCGCGGTGCGAATCTCCACCCCGTTTGACTCCAGAAACACGTGCCAGGCATCCACGTCGTCGGGATGTCGCAGGACGAACCCGATGTGATCGAGTTTCTGTGTCCCTTTGGAGCCGTCCCGCCTGGCACGGTGCAGGGCCAGGTTGTCCGCACCGGAAGTCAGGTACACGTTGTCCGGGTCAGGACGCCACTCCACCTGCATGCCCAGCAGATCCACGTAGAAGGACTCGCATGCCGCCAGGTCATCGACGAACAGGGCCACGTGACGCAGCCCCGCCATGCCCTGCGGACGCTCCATGGCCATTCAGGCGCCCTCTTCCACGATCTCGAAATCGTGCGTGATCTCGACACCCGCGCGCTGCAGCATGATCGAAGCCGAGCAGTATTTCTCCGCGGAAAGGCGTACTGCCCGCTCGACCTGTCCGGGTTTGAGTCCGCGGCCAGTGACCGTGAAGTGGACGTGAATCCGGGTGAACACGGCAGGAATTTCATCGGCGCGCTCGGCATCCACCCGTGCCACGCAAGCGGTCACATCCTGGCGTGACTTGCGCAGGATCATGACCACGTCGAAGGACGAACAGCCGCCCATGCCCAGTAACATCATCTCCATGGGCCGCGCGCCCTGGTTCCTGCCACCCTGGTCCGGCGGGCCGTCCATGCACACCGTGTGACCGCTTTCCGAACGGCCGTCAAACCGGGCATCACCGGCCCACTCTACGGTCACCTGCATCGTTTACCTCGTTCGCTGGCTGCGAAAAGTGCGCATTATACCTGCAGATTCCCGCCATCCACGGGCTTTTTCAGGGGCCCGGCGCAGGAGCGATCTATACTGCAGGAGACCAGCAGGACGCCGCTGAATGATATCCCTCACCATCGGGCCCGGAATCCGGGACCTCGAAAAATTCCTGACCCACTGGCACCGCCGCAAGTATCCGTCGGGGCAAACCATCATCCGTGCCGGGGACCGCAGCGACACCCTGTATTACATCGTGCAGGGTTCGGTGACCGTCCTGCTTGAGGACGAGGAGGGCCGCGAGGTCATCCTCGCATTCCTCAACGCGGGCGACTTCATTGGTGAAATGGGGCTGTTCGAGGACGCCCAGGGCCGCAGCGCCTGGGTGCGGGCCAAGACCGCATGCGAAATTGCCGAGATCGGCTATGACCGCGTGCGCGAGGTGGTGGAGGAGAACCCGGAACTGCTCTACGCCATCGGCGCCCAGATGGCGGACCGCCTGCGCCTGACCTCGCGGCGTCTCGGAGATCTCGCGTTCATGGATGTCGCCGGGCGCATCGCCCGCGCGCTACTCGACCTGTGCAAGCAGCCGGACGCCATGTCCCACCCCGACGGCACGCAGATCCGCATCACCCGCCAGGAACTCGGCCGCATGGTCGGGTGCTCCCGGGAAATGGCCGGGCGGGTACTGAAGTCCCTGGAGGAACAAAGCCTGATTTCGGTCGCGGGTAAGACCATCGTCGTATTCGGAACCCGCTGACCCGGAGACCGTCCTGTCGCGGAGAGTCCCGACGCAGAACCGGGACCCAACCTAACCCGCGCGTTCCGGGAAGAACAGCCCCTGCAATGCGTCACCCGGCGACTTCGCACGCATGAAAGCCTCTCCCACCAGGAAACCCAGCACGCCGTTCTCGAGCATGAGGTCGACATCCTCGCGCACGGCAATGCCACTTTCCGTGACCACGGTATAACCGGGTGGAATCAGTTCGAGTAGATTGAAGGTCGTGTCGAGGGAGACTTCAAAGGTATGCAGGTTACGATTGTTGATGCCGATCAGGCGGCTGTCGACCTGCAGGGCCCGCTCCAGTTCCAATCGGTTGTGCACCTCCAGCAGCACGTCCATGCCCATACCGGTCGCCAGCCGGCTCAGCATCTGCAGTTGCAGGTCGTCGAGCACGGAGAGAATCAGGAGAATGCAGTCGGCGCCCAGGGCGCGCGCCTCGTAGACCTGGTAGGTGTCGATCAGGAAATCCTTGCGCAACACCGGCAGGCTGCACGCGTCGCGGGCTTCCTGCAGGTATGCGTCGGAGCCCTGGAAATACTTCTCATCGGTCAGCACCGAGAGACAGGCCGCGCCCGCACGCTCGTAGTCGGCGGCGATCTCCGCGGGGTGAAACTTCTTGCGCAGGACGCCCTTGCTCGGCGAGGCGCGCTTGATCTCGGCGATGATCGCCGGCTCGTCACGCTCCATGCGCTGCGTCAGCGCACGCTGGAAACCCCGTGCCGGAGCCATCTTTTCGGCCCGCGCGCGGAGATCACCAATCTGCACCTCCGCCTTGCGCGCGCGAACCTCGCGCTGCTTGTGAAGGCAGATGTCCTGCAGGATTGAAGGTACTTTCAACGCCATCATGAATCCGCTTCCGGTTCATCGAAACAGGCCGAGAAACTGACCAGCTCGGCAAGCTTTTCCCGGGCCAGGCCGCTGCCAATCGCATCCTGGGCCATCGCGACGCCATCGGCGAGGTTGTCCGCCAGGCCCGCCGCGTAAATCGCGGCGCCACCGTTCAGGACCAGCATGTCCTGGGCACCGCCACCGTCGCGCCCGAGGGCTCTCCGGATCATGGCGAGACTTTCTGCGGCATCGGCCACTTTCAACTGCTCGAGGTCGCCCCGCTCGAGTCCGAACTGTTCGGGCGTCAGGGTGTACTCGCTGATCTCGCCGTCCCGCAGTTCCGCGACGCGGGTTTCCGCCCCGATACTGATCTCGTCCAGGCCATCGGCGGAATGCACCACCAGCACACGGTTGCTGCCGAGGCGCTGCAGGACTTCGGCCAGCGGCCGCAGCCACTGGTCGGAAAACACGCCGAGCACCTGGTTCTGCGCGCCAGCCGGGTTGGTCAGGGGACCGAGCAGGTTGAAGATGGTGCGCACCCCGAGTTCGCGACGCGGACCTACGGCATAGCGCATGGCGCTGTGATACCGCGGGGCGAACATGAACCCGACTCCGATCTCGGTCACGCAGCGCGCCACCTGCTCGGCGGTGAGATCGAGCTTCACCCCGGCCTCCTCGAGCACGTCCGCGCTGCCGCTGCTGCTGGAGACGGAACGGTTGCCGTGCTTGGCGACCTTGCCGCCCGCCGCAGCCACCACGAACGCGGAGGCCGTGGATACATTGAAAATCTTCGCCCCGTCGCCACCCGTACCGCAGGTGTCGACCAGGTGCGGGTCGCTGACCTCGACACGCCCCGACAGGTTGCGCATGACCTGGGCGGCCCCGGCAATTTCCTCCACGGTCTCGCCCTTGACCCGCAGTCCCACCAGGAATCCGCCGATCTGGGCCTGGGTGGCCTGGCCGAGCATGATCTCGTTCATGACCTCGCCCATCTCTTCCGTGGAAAAGCCCCTGCCTTCGCAAACCCTGCCGATGGCTTCCTTCATGTCCATGCTGGGAGGTCCTTCAAAGTTCGATGAAATTCCTGAGTAACTGGTGGCCGTGTTCGGAAAGGATCGATTCCGGGTGGAACTGCACCCCTTCCACGGCCAGTTCACGGTGGCGCAGGCCCATGATTTCCTCGCGACCGCCATCCTCGGTCACGGTCCAGGCCGAAACCTCGAGGCAGCCCGGCAGGCTTTCCTGTTCCACGACCAGCGAATGATACCGCGTCGCGACAAACGGTGTCGGCAACCCGGCGAACACGCCGGCGCCGTCATGATGGATTTCCGAGGTCTTGCCGTGCATCACCTTCCGCGCGCGCACCACGCGCCCGCCAAACGCCTCGCCGATGGCCTGGTGGCCGAGACAGATACCCAGCAATGGCACCCTGCCCGCATAGTGGCGGATGAGATCGACGGAGATTCCGGCCTGTGCCGGCGCACAGGGGCCCGGAGAAATGACGATCCGCTCGGGTTGCAGGGCCTCGACCTCGGCAACGCTCATCTCGTCATTGCGCACGACCTTCACGGCGGCACCGATCTCACCGAGATACTGGACGACGTTCCAGGTGAAGGAATCGTAATTGTCGATCATCAGGAGCATGGAAAGAATTCCGCACGGCCCGGGACCGCGCTCCACGGATTGAACCAGAGGCAGGGATTCTCGCAGATTCCGCGACGGAATTCAGTTACCCGAACGTACAATGCGTCGCGCGGGCGCTCAAACCGTGAATCGCGCCGTCATGCCCTGCAGTGCCGAAGCGAACTTGGACAGTTCACCACTTGCCGCGGTGACCTGGTCCATGCTGTTGGAGGACTCCCCGGCAGCCTGGTTGATGCGGCCGATGCGCTCATCGATCTCGCCGGCCACGGCCTCCTGGCGACGGATGCTTTCGGCGATGGAAGCCACCCGCTCGCTGATCGCGGTCACCGCGGCGGTGATCTCCTGCAGGGCCCGTCCCGCGGCCTCGGCCTCCTCGACGCTGGATCCAGCCTGCTTCTGGCTGCGTTCCATGGCATTCATGGCCCGCTCCGAACGCGACTGGAGTTTCTCGATCTGGGTCTGAATCTCCTGGGTGGATGCCTGTGTGCGGCTGGCAAGGGTGCGCACCTCGTCGGCGACCACCGCAAACCCGCGGCCCTGCTCACCGGCGCGCGCGGCCTCAATCGCCGCATTCAGGGCCAGCAGGTTGGTCTGCTCGGCGATATCGCGAATCACCTCCAGCACGTTGCCGATGTTGGTGGTGTCGGTGGAAAGTTCCTGCATCACCCCGGTCGCGGCCTCAACCTCCTCGGCCAGGCTGCGCATCTCGGTGGCCGACCGCAACACGATCTGGCTGCCCTTGGTCGAGGCGGAATCGGCCTCGCGCGCCGCGCTTGCCGCCTCCTCACCGTTGCGCGCCACCTCCTGTAGGCTGGCCGACATGTCGGATACCGCGGCCGCAACCTGGTCGGTCTCCTTGCGCTGGGTGTGGATGTTCTTGTTGGTCTGATCACTGATCACCGCGAGTTCCTCGGCGGCCGCGGCCACCGAGTTGGTCGTCGAAGAGACCTCGCGGATCAGGCTGCCGAGTTCCTGCTGGATCGCGGCGACACTGGACGCCACCTGGCCCAGCTCGTCACGACGCTGGACGGTCAGTTCACTGGTGAAATCACCGGCCGCGAGACGCTTCAGGTCTCCGGCCAGGACCCGCGTCGGTTGGGTGATGTTGCGCCGGATGAAAAAGACGTAGAACAGGGAGGCGAGCACCACCGTCAAGCCGATGAGCCCGCCACTGAAGGAAAGTGACCGGCCGGCGGAGGATATGATGTCCTGGGAACGCTGGGTGGCCTCGCCGCTGATCACCTTGGCGACCTGTTCCAGGATACGCGTCGGCTCGCGGTCCACGCCGGACACCGCCGCGTCACCCGCGTCAGAATCGTACCCGGAGGACTCGAACGTGGAGTAACCCTTGCGATACGCCTGGCCGAGCGCCTTGTGTTGCTCCAGGAACTGCTTCAGCAGGCTGGCGGCCTCCGCGTTCGACACACGCTCGCTGAGCGCCGCGCCGGACGCCTGGATACTCTTTTCCACGGCCTGGAAGCGACCCCAGTATTTCTTCCGCTGCTCGTCATCCTTGCCGCGCAACAGGACGTTTTTCCATTCCTGCACCTGTTTCTTGAAATCCGCGGTCAGGGTCAGCACCTCGCGCTCGCGGGCGATCTCGCCCTCGAGCAGTCCATCGTAACTGTGAATGGCCGACCAGGCGTTCAGTCCCCCGTTGAGCACGCCGGCAAGAATGACGCTCACCGCGATCAGGAAAATGGCCAGGATCCGGTTGAGAAGGCTGCGGAAATACCAGTGCATCATGACGGACTCCAGGGACGCCCTGACCCGGGGCGCGTTGTCTCAAGTGGATCACCTAAGCATAGCTTCGCCGACGCACTGGTGCGTGATTCCGGGCGGGGGAATGCGGGTTCGCGGGGGGATTATCCCTTGCGGCGCACCCCGGGCATGCGGTCCACCCCCGCCTGGGCCATCTCCACGGCCCGGAACACGGCGCGGCCCTTGTTCAGGGTCTCCTCCCACTCGTTGCGCGGCACCGAATCGGCAACGATCCCGGCACCAGCCTGCAGGTAGAGCCGTCCGCCCTGGACCACCGCCGTACGGATCGCGATCGCCGTATCCAGGTTGCCGTTCCAGGCCAGGTAGCCGACCGCACCCCCATAGATACCGCGTTTCACCGGCTCAAGCTCATCGATGATCTCCATGGCGCGGATCTTCGGCGCACCACTGAGGGTTCCGGCCGGCAGGGTGGCGCGCAGGGCATCCATCGCGGTACAGCCCTCCTTCATTTGCCCGGTGACATTGGACACGATATGCATGACGTGGGAGTAACGCTCGATGACCATCTTCTCGGTGAGTTCCACGCTACCGGTGCATGCAACACGGCCGACGTCGTTGCGACCGAGGTCGATGAGCATCAGGTGCTCGGCGATTTCCTTGGGATCGGCGAGCAGTTCGGCCTCCAGGGCGCGGTCCGCCTCGTCGTCCGCGCCGCGGGGGCGGGTACCGGCGATGGGGCGCACGGTGATCTCGCCGCGCTCCGCGCGGACCAGGATCTCCGGCGAGGAACCGATGATCTGGAACCCGCCCATGTCCACGAAAAACATGTAGGGGGACGGGTTCAGGCAGCGCAGGGCGCGGTACAGGTCGATCGGCGGCAGGTCATAGGGGGCGGACATCCTTTGCGAGATGACCACCTGCATGACGTCGCCGTCGAGAATGTATTCCTTGATGCGCTCCACCGCCGCCTCGAAGGCCTCCTGTCCGAACTCGGTCTGGAGGCCGCCACGGGCCGCCCCCCCATCCGGCACAACGACGTTCTCCGCGGAACCACCCGAAAGGGATTCCTCGCGAATCGCGCGGAACCACCCGTCGAGCCGCTCAACCGCCGCATCATAGGCATCCGGCTCGGCAGGGTCGGCATGGGTGAGCAGGGTCATCTTGCCGAGCAGGTTGTCGAAAACCACCAAATCCTCGGACAGCAGCAACTGCACGTCCGGGTTGCCCAGTGCGTCCGGCGGCGCGCAACCGTCCAGGCGCGGCTCGACCAGGCGCACCGTGTCGTAGGCGAAATACCCCACGAGACCACCCGTGAACCGCGGCAGTTCATCGAGTTCCGGAACCCGGTAGCGGGCCTGGAACGACTCGATGAAGGCCAGCGGGTCGGCGTCCTCGTGCCGCTCCACGACCTTGCCATCGTGAACCACCTCGGTGGCGTGTCCGGTAACCCTCAGCAGGGTCCGGCAGGGCAGCCCGATGATCGAGTAGCGTCCCCATTTCTCGCCGCCATGCACCGACTCGAGCAGGTACGAGTTCGGGCCGCTCGCCACCTTGAAGTAGACGCTCAGCGGCGTGTCGAGATCGGCGAGCACCTCCCGGAACACGGGAATGCGGTTGAAGTTGCGGCTCGCGAGTTGCGCGAATTGTTCAGGGCTCATGGCGGGCGACTCGGCAGGTGGATTTCCGGTTCCGCGGCGTGCGGACCCCGGCCGGATCAGGAGGCAGTCGGGGGATTACGCCATCGCAGCGCATTCATCGGGCAGCGGGTTGAGCCGGACATGACAAGCTTTCCTGACAGTCGCCGAACATGGAGTGGCCAGCAGGGAAAACCTATAACAGGTCCCGGTAGGATGCAATGATGCCGTCCGGGTTGGTCGCGGCCACCGGTTCACCGTGGTTGTAACCGAACTCCACGCAGTACACCGGCAGTTCCGCGGCACGCGCGGCATCGACGTCATGCCGGGAGTCGCCGATCATCAGGCCCGCTTCCGGCGCGCAGTCGAACCAGGCCAGTGCATGCTGCAGCGGCACCGGGCTCGGTTTCTTCTCGGCGAGGCTGTCCCCGCCCAGCGCCAGGCCAAAGAACGGCGCGAGTTCCAGTGCCTCGAGCACCTGGGTGGTGAATCGATACGGCTTGTTGGAAACGCAGGCCAGGCGGATGCCGGCGTCCGCGAGTTGTCCAAGGAGTTCACGGACCCCCGGGTAGTCCCGCGTATCCACGGCACAGTGGTCGGCGTAGAAATCCTGGAACGCCGCCCAACCGCGCTCGAAATCCGTATCGGAAACGTATCCGGCCCGATCGCCATGGTCGTCATCGGCGAGCGCACGGCGCACGAGCGCATGCCCGCCGTTACCGATCCAGCGTTCCACCTTGGCCAGGCCCGCGGGCTCACGACCCAGGCTCTCCAGCATGCGGTCCACCGACCAGGCAAGATCAGGCAGGCTGTCCACCAACGTGCCGTCCAGGTCGAAAATAACGACCTGCCGCGAGAAGAGGAATTCACGCATTGCAGGGCTCAATTTGCCGCGAGTTCGGAACGCATGCGCGCGATGGTCTCGGCATAGTCGCGCGAATTGAAAATCGCCGAGCCGGCCACGAAGGTGTCCGCACCCGCCGCGGCCACCGCCCCGATGTTATCTACACCGATCCCGCCATCGACCTCGAGGCGGATATCCTGGCCCGAAGCATCGATGATGCGGCGCGCCTCCCGCACCTTGTCGAGCACGCCGGGAATGAATTTCTGGCCGCCGAAGCCCGGGTTCACCGACATCAGCAATATGATATCCACCTTGTCGAGCACCCATTGCAGGCAGTCCAGCGGAGCCGCCGGGTTGAACACCAGGCCGGCGCGGCAACCCCCGTCGCGGATCTGCTGCAGGGCGCGGTCCACGTGCGGCGTCGCGTCGGGATGAAAGGTGATCCACGATGCACCGGCGTCAATGAAATTGCCGATCATGCGATCCACCGGCGTCACCATCAGGTGTACGTCGATGGTGGCCTCGATACCGGCCTCGCGCAGCGCCCGGCACACCATCGGCCCGATGGTCAGGTTGGGCACGTAATGGTTGTCCATCACGTCGAAATGAATGACGTCAGCGCCGGCGCGCAGGACCGATTCGACCTCCTCTCCGAGCCGGGCAAAGTCGGCGGAAAGAATGGAGGGCGCAATAAGCGGGGAATTTTGTGCCATGTTTATGCTTGTCTCAGGAAAACCTCGGCGTATTGTATCCGACCCATGAAGGCCTTTCAGTACGGTTGCATGCTGGCCCTGCTTGTCGCCACCGGGGCAACCATCGCAGAGGAAGCGCCCGGAGGCGAAGCGCCGGCGGCCGAGGCGCCGGTCCGCAGCTTTCCCAGCCTCCCGGCAGATCTGGTCGCGGCCCTGCCCGGCGAGGAACTGCGCTGGCTGGACGCCGGCGACAGCCAGTTTCCGGCCCTGTACCTGGCCGAGAATACCGGCAGGCCACAGGGCGGGGTGATCCTGCTGCACGGATACTGGCGTCATCTCGACTGGCCGGAAACCATCAAGCCCCTGCGCACCGCCCTGCCCGACTTCGGCTGGCACACCCTTTCCCTTTCCCTGCCACCACCGCCACCCGGCGCCAAGCCGCCACCTCGCGAACGGGCCATGCCGACCAAGCCCGCGACGGGCGCCGCCGGGACCGCAGGCGGGGCTGACGAGCCGGAGTCAGCGCCCCCGGCAGAGGCAGAGTCAGCCCCCGATGCCGAGGGCGGAGGCGCTGATCCCGCCGGAGAATCGCAATCCGCTGACGCGGCCACAGCCTATCGCGAGGAGATCGACGCACGCATCGGCGCGGGAATTGTCTGGCTCAACAAGGAAGGCATTTTCAATATCGTGGTACTCGGCCAGGAATCGGGGGGCGCCTGGGCCGCCCGCTATTTTGCCTCGGTCGATCGCGCCACCTCCGCCGGACTGGTGCTGATCGACGCCGGGGAACGGGTCGCCGGTGTGGAAAAGAAACTGACGGAATACCTGGTTACCACCTCCGGCGACCGGCGACCGGTCCTCGATCTGCACGAAACAGGCCCCGGGGCCAACCGGATGGCCATGGAACGCAGCAACATGGTCCACCGCAAGCAACGGGGCAACTTCCGACAGGTGAAGATCATGGGCCGCGTCACCCAGGTCGGTGACCGCGAGGGCCAGTTGACACGCATTGTGCGCGGGTGGCTCGAAAAACGTGTGCGGCATTCGCTGATGCGTGGCGGCTGACCGCGGCTAGCGAATTCCGCGTGCCCGGCGCACGACCTCCCACGCATCCTGGATACGCTGCGAGTGCTCGGTGGCAAGGCGCAGGGTCTCCTCGGGCACACCCTGCGCCATGAGCTTGTCTGGGTGATGCCGGTTCATGAGGCGGCGGTAGGCCTTCTTGACCTGATCGTTTGGCGCGCTCGCATCAATACCCAGCACCTCGTAAGCCTTTGCGAGGCGACTCCCCGCCGCCGGTCCGGATTCCCCGGTATCGGCGAAATGCTCGAAATCCCGCTCCGCCTGCATCCTCCGCACGATCGCCTCGAGTTCAGCGGGCGGGATTCCCACGCTGCCCGCGACCTGCTCCAGCACCTGCATCTCGCGGTGGTCCAGCACGCCGTCGATGATCGCGATCTGGATCTGCACCTCCAGGAAGTACGCCGCCGCCTCGGGCCGCCGCATGAACACCAGGCGCAGGCGGCCCAGAAGTTCCTCGAGATCAAATCCCTCTGATTTCCCGGCATTGAAATGGCCGATCGCACTCTTGCGCCCTTCCGGGTCAAGTCCGAGGCGGGCGATGACCTGTTCGGCGCCGCGAATCTCCTCGTCGGAAACGCGGCCGTCGGCCTTGGCGATCATGCCCATGACCGCAAAGATGCCCTCGACGAAAAGGTCACTGGAGTCCGCACCGACCTGGCCGGAGATATCCCGCAGTGCCTGCTCGGCGAAACTGTCGAACAGGTGGCCGACCAGCAGGCCGACCAGGAAACCCGGAAAGCCCCCGATGCCGAGGCCCAGCAGTCCGAGAATAAATTTACCGATCCACATGGTTGATGCCGGCTCAGCCCGCGCCGAACTTCCGGTTGACCAGGTCGAGGCGCTCCCGGGTGCCCACGTCGACCCAGGTGCCCCGGTAAATCTCGCCGCTCACCCGGCCCTTCTGCATCGCGCGACGCAACAGGGGTGCGAGGGGGAACACGCCACGCTCGACGTTCCGGAACAGGTCCGGGTGCAGCATGCTGATGCCCCCGAAGGTGTGGCGCTGGCCCTCGCCGTGGGAGACCACCCGCGATGCCCCGCCGCCCTGGCTTTCGACGAGCCGGAAATCTCCGCAGGAGTGGTACGAGGGGTTGGGCACCAGCACGAGATGCGCCACGCAACCCTCGGCAAGCGCCAGGGAATCGAAGGGAAAGTCGGTCCACACATCGCTGTTGACCACGACGAAGGGCTTGTCGCCCAACAGTGGCAATGCCTGGCGAATGCCGCCCCCGGTCTCCAGGCACTCGTCCTCGCGTGACCAGCTGATCTTCACGCCGAGCTCACTGCCGTCGCCAAAGGCGTCAATGATCTGGTCCGCAAGGTGGGAAACATTGATCACGATTTCATTCACGCCGCCGCGCACAAGGCGTTCGATCTGGTGCTGTATCAAGGGCTTGTCCGCCACCGTGAGCATCGGCTTGGGTGTCGTGTCCGTCAGCGGCCGCAGGCGGCGTCCCTCGCCGGCGGCAAGTATC
>JBFGWM010000035.1:0-15886 GCA_041588495.1 Pseudomonadales bacterium
CAGCTCCTCCTCGATCGCGTCGCGGAGGCGTGGCAGGGGCAAGCGGTCCCAGGGGGACAGGATGCGCAGTCCACAGTCGGCCGGGTCCTGGATGGCGTCGGCGCGCACCCGGAGCAGTTCGCCGGCACGGTGCAATACCGGTCGGCCCGGGCTGAAGCGCACCGCGCGGCGACGCAGTTCGGCATCCAGCAGCGCCTCGTCGATGACCTCGATGCGGGCCCCGAGGATGCGTTCCAGGAGACTGTCGAGGCGCGCCACTACTGCCGCCTTCTCCAGATCGGCGTAGGTGTTCCAGCGGATCACCTCGAAGGCGAAGCGCTTGCAGCCGCGGCACACGGCGTCGCCGTAGACGGTCGAACAGACCCCCACACAGGGCGTCGCGACCGTACTGGAACTGCTGCTGGAGGACATGACTGGACCGGCTTGCGGAACGGGTGGGGAACATTCTACCAGCCCCCGTGCGCGGGGCCATGGCCTCCGTCAAGATCCGGCATCTCTGCTAATCTTGTGATTCGGTCGAAAGATTGCCGGAGCCTGTTGCGGCCGCGGGGCCGGTCCCGGAAACCGCCACAGGAAAATCGGTAACTGATTGTTTTATAATGACGATCACTGTGAAAACGGCATGCCGGCGCGCGCCGCCGGCCGGCCACAGAACTCTGCAACCAACGAGGACGACACCGTGCTTGAAGCCTATCGCAAACATGTAGAAGAACGCGCAGCGGAAGGGGTGGTTCCCAAGCCGCTGGACGCCGCGCAGGTCTCCGAACTGGTGGAACTTCTGAAGAACCCGCCCGCTGGCGAAGAGGAGTTCATCGTCGACCTCATCGAGAACCGGGTGCCGCCGGGCGTGGACGAGGCCGCCTACGTGAAGGCCGGGTTCCTCGCCGCCGTGGCCAAGGGCGAGACCGAGTGCCCGCTGATCGACCGCAAGCGCGCCACCTTCCTGCTCGGCACCATGATGGGCGGCTACAACATCGTGCCGCTGATCGAACTGCTCGACGACGACGTGACGGCTGAGACCTCGGCCACCGCCCTGCGCAAGACCCTGCTGATGTTCGACGCCTACCACGACGTGGTCGACAAGGTGAAGGACAACCCCCACGCCAAGGCGGTGGTCGACGCGTGGTGCGAGGCGGAATGGTTCACCAACAAGCCCGAGGTGCCGGAAAAGATCACCGTCACCGTGTTCATGGTGGAAGGCGAGACCAACACCGACGACCTGTCTCCGGCAGGCGATGCCTGGAGCCGTCCGGACATCCCGCTGCACGCGCTCGCCATGCTCAAGTCGAAGATGGACAACCCCCTCGAGACCATCGAGGAACTGAAGAAGAAGGGTCATCCGCTGGCGTATGTCGGTGACGTGGTGGGCACGGGCTCGTCGCGGAAATCGGCCACCAACTCGGTGCTCTGGCATATTGGCAATGACATCCCCTTCGTCCCCAACAAGCGCACCGGTGGCGTCTGCCTGGGTGGCAAGATCGCGCCGATCTTCTTCAACACCATGGAGGACGCCGGCGCCCTGCCCATCGAGTGCGATGTGCAGAAGATGGAAATGGGTGACGTCATCACCATCTATCCGTACGAAGGCAAGATCGAGAACGAGGCCGGCGAGGTCATCTCCGAGTTCAAGCTGAAGACCCAGGTGCTGCTCGACGAGGTTCGCGCCGGTGGCCGGATTCCGTTGATCATCGGGCGCCAGCTCACCGACAAGACCCGCGATGACCTGGGCATGGAGCCGTCGACGGTGTTCCGTCGTCCGGAGATTCCCGGCGATTCCGGCAAGGGCTTCACCCTGGCCCAGAAGATGGTCGGCAAGGCCTGCGGCATCGAGGGCGTGCGCCCCGGCACCTACTGCGAGCCGCGCATGACCACGGTGGGTTCCCAGGACACCACCGGGCCGATGACCCGCGACGAGCTCAAGGAACTGGCCTGCCTCGGCTTCTCTGCCGACCTGGTGATGCAGTCGTTCTGCCACACCGCGGCTTATCCGAAGCCGGTGGACATCAACACCCACCACACCCTGCCCGACTTCATCCAGACCCGCGGCGGCGTGGCCCTGCGTCCGGGCGACGGCATCATCCACTCGTGGCTGAACCGGATGCTGCTGCCCGACACCGTCGGCACCGGCGGCGACTCCCACACCCGTTTCCCGCTGGGCATCAGCTTCCCCGCGGGCTCCGGCCTGGTGGCGTTCGCGGCCGCCCTGGGGGTCATGCCCCTCGACATGCCGGAATCGGTACTGGTCCGCTTCAGCGGCGAAATGCAGCCGGGCATCACCCTGCGTGACCTGGTCAACGCGATTCCCTACGCGGCCATCCAGTCCGGGTCCCTGACCGTGGCCAAGGAAGGCAAGAAGAACGTCTTCTCCGGCCGCGTCCTGGAAATCGAGGGGCTGCCCGACCTCAAGGTCGAGCAGGCGTTCGAGTTGTCCGACGCCACCGCAGAACGTTCGGCCGCCGGCTGCACGATCCTGCTCAACGAGGCGCCCATCATCGAGTACCTCAACAGCAACATCACCCTGCTGAAGTGGATGATCGGCAACGGCTACGGCGACCCGCGCACCATCGAGCGCCGCATCAAGCGCATGGAGGAATGGCTCGCCAATCCCACCCTGATGCAGCCCGACAAGGACGCCGAGTACTTCGAGGTCATCGAGATCGACCTCAACGAGATCAAGGAGCCGCTGCTGGCGTGCCCCAACGATCCCGACGACGTGAAGCCCCTCGGCGAGGTTGCCGGGGAGAAGATCGACGAGGTGTTCATCGGCTCGTGCATGACCAACATCGGCCACTACCGCGCCGCGGCCAAGCTGCTGGAGAAGGTCAACAACATCCCCACCCGCCTGTGGGTGGCGCCGCCGACCAAGATGGACGAGTGGCTGCTCAAGGAAGAGGGCTACTACGGGATCTTCGGCGCTGCCGGCGCGCGCACCGAGATGCCGGGCTGCTCCCTGTGCATGGGCAACCAGGCGCGGGTGGCGGACAACGCCACGGTGGTGTCGACTTCCACGCGGAACTTCCCCAACCGTCTCGGCAAGGGCGCCAACGTGTACCTGAGTTCCGCGGAACTCGCCGCCGTGTGCTCGGTGGAGGGCAAGATTCCGGACATGGAGACCTACATGTCGTACATGAAGGATCTCAACACCATGGCCTCGGACATCTACCGCTACATGAACTTTGACCAGATTGAGGAATACCGGAAAGTTGCCGACAAGGTGATTCCCATCGCCGTGGAAGCCTGACCCCCGGGATCCTCCCTGCAGGGAAAACCCCGGTACCGCGAGGTGCCGGGGTTTTTCTTTGCACGTAATAAATACCCGGGCGTTCAACCAGGAGCCCCCGCCTGGTTTATCCTTGCAGGCTCGTCTTCAACCGGTACGGAGTTCCCGATGCAACCGAGGCCCTTCGCCTTCGCCATGATATTTGCCGGCCTGGCATCCGCCGGCGCCGGCGTGTTCCTGGTACTCGGCGCGCCCGATGACACCCCGGACGCGCCCGCTGCGCAGGCCGCCGCGAGCAACGAAATCCCTGCGCGGGCGGCAAACACCGCGACCGCTCCCGGGGCGGCCGTCCCGGCATCGGGCGACGACACGTCGGGTGGTGCGGCAGCCAGGCCGCTACCCCTGGCCGGCACACGCGTCGATGGCCGGCTCAGCACCGACGCCGACGGCAACCTGGTCATCGACCGCGACCTGCGCCGCGTGTTTGATTATTTCCTGGTGGCCACCGCCGCCGAGCCCTACGCACAGAGCGCGGCGCGCCTGCAGGCCTACCTCGCCGAACGCCTGCCGGAGCCGGCGGCGGGACAGGCGGCGGCGGTCCTCGAGCAATACCTGCAGTACAAGGCGCGCCTGTTCGAAATGGAGAGCCGGGCCCTGCAGGACCCGGGCTCGGTGTCGGGCGATCCCGAACACCTCGCCAGGCACCTGGAAACGCTGGCGCGGGTCCGTCGCGAGGTGCTGACCCCGGAAGTGGTCACCGCGTTCTTCGCCGAGGAGGAGGCCTACGACCGCTACATCCTGCAACGCTACCGGATTCTCGCCGACACTCGCCTCACCGATGCGCAGAAAGCGGAACAACTCGTCATCCTGAAGGCCGCACTGCCTGCCGAACTGCAGGATTCCCTGGCGCGCACCCACGGCAGCCAGACGCTCTCGGAGCGGACCCGGGTTCTGCGACAGAATGGCGCCGACGCGGCCGAGATTCGCCGCCTGCGCCTCGCCGCGGTGGGCGCCGAGGGTACCGAGCGGCTCGAATCCCTGGACCGCCAGCGGGAGGCCTGGGAGACGCGCCTCGCCCGCTACCGCGCCGAGAAGGCGCAACTGCTGGCCGCGGATGGCCTCGCGGAAACCGATCGTGCGGCGGCCCTGGATGCCCTCCTCGCACGCCACTTCAGTGCCCGCGAGCAACTCCGGGTACGTGCCCTGGAACGCACATCTGGACAATAATTAATCAGTTCGCTACGTTACGCGAAACGAACGAGGACCCCACGCCATGATGCACCGCCGACCCGCCCGCTGGCTCCTGCTGCCCCTGTTCATGCTGTCTGCCGCTGCCCACGCCCTGCTCGAGGATTTCACCCCGCAGGACGGCGAGTACACTGCCGCCAGGCATCCCTTCGTCCTGGTTCACGGCATGTTCGGCTGGAACACCATGCAGAACGGCATGGAATACTGGCACGAGATTCCGGCGGCCCTCGAGGACGGCGGGGCCACGGTCTACGTGGTGCAGGTCACCGGCCTGGAGAGCTCCGAGGCTCGTGGCGAGGAACTGCTGCGCCAGATCGAGGAGATCCAGGCCGCCGACGGGGTGGAGAAGTTCCACCTCATCGGCCACAGCCACGGCGGTCCGACCAGCCGCTACGTGGCGGCGGTACGCCCCGACCTGGTCGCCTCGGTGACCACCATCGGCAGCCCGCATTTCGGCTCGCCGGTTGCCGACCTGGTGCTGTCCCTGCCAGAGGACCCGCCGGTGAACTCGGTGGGCTTCCTGGTCATGGAGGCAGTCGCGGCCCTGGTCAACGGTTTCTCCACCACGCCCACCGAGGACGGGCAGGACGCGCGGGCCAGCCTGGTCTCGCTGTCCACCGAGGGGTCCGCGCAGTTCAACGCCACCTATCCCTGGGGCGTGCCCTCGGAACCCTGTGGCGACGATGCCGAACCGTTCGTCGAGTGGGAGGATCCGGACACCGGCGACAGCGGGAAGATCTACTTCTACTCGTGGACCGGCATCCAGCCCCTGACCAACCCGCTCGACCCGTCCGACGCCGCACTCGCGGCCGCTTCACTGTCGTTCAACGGGGAACCCAACGACGGCCTGGTCGGCCAGTGCAGCGCGTATTTCGGGGTGATGCTCGGGGACAGCTATGGCATGAACCACCTCGATGAGGTGAACCTGCTGTACGGCCTGCACAACCTGCTCGAGCAGGACCCGGTGGAAATCCTCCGCGTGCACGCCAACCGCATCAAGCTGCTGGAGGCCGAGGCCGGCCTCTGAGCGGTCAGAAAATGCGGTCGCCGCGGGCCTCGAGCCCGTCGGCGATGAGGCTCTCGATCACCTGCTCGATGCCGTGGAGTTCCGCCTCCAGCTTCGCCTCGGTGTTCAGTTCCGGACCGCACAGGATCGGCGCGCCAAAATGCAGGTGCACGCGGGTCGGCAGGGCCACCGGCGCTGCCAGCGGCAGGGTCGGCATACCGAATATTCTCGCCAGTTTCTCCGCGCGGCCAAGGCCCGGCGTGGTTTCCTCGCACCCCACCACGCCCACCGGGATGATCGGCGCCCGGCAGTCCACCGCCATGCGGATGAAACCGGTGCCCATGCGCTGCAGCTTGTAGCGATCGCGGAAGTGTTTCACGAAACCGCGCTCGCCCTCGGGGAACACGATGACCGCCTCCTCGCGCTCGAGCATCTTGCGGCAATTCTGCGGATCGCCGAGCACCGCGCCGAAGCGATTGACCAGGTTGCCGAGAAACGGCGTCTTGGGAAAGAAGCGCTCGATCATGGCGCGGCACGCGCGCGGTTTGTCCGGGTCGGAGAAGATCGCCGCGGCAATCAGCATCGCGTCGATGGGAAACACGTTGCCGCTGTGGTTCGCGATGATCAGCGCGCGTCCCGTGGCGGGCACATGCTCCAGGCCGACCGACTGCACCCGGTAGTAGTGATCGTGCAGGAACTTGGCCAGGGTGAAGCCCAGCAGCGCCTCGTCGTCGCGGTAACCCCAGGGATCGAAGCCGTAATCGCCCACCGATTTCGGCATCCGGGCGACGCGGTCACGCACCTCTCCCGGCACCAGTTTGCCCAGCATTTCGGTCCACGCCATCGGCAGTCGCCTCGTCATCAGGATGTCATGATCAGGAGCCTATTCTAGGCCGGAATCGCGCATGCGGGCACCCGGAACCTGGCCACCAGGTTGACAATATCTTGGGGCGAAGGCTATACAGGTACATAGATGTTGTGCATCCGACTGCCAACCAGGTTCATTGTAACCGTCGCCTTCCAGGCCCTTCCGGTTACGGGTTTCTTCTCCCCCCAAAAACACCCAAGCGCATCATGGAGCCTGCTCCGGGCATTCGCGCGCGTGGGTCACGGGGTGCCGAAACCGCCATCCGATCACCCACCCGCAAGCCACCAGAGGAGGCGACCGAGCAATACCCGAGGATCGTAACGGAACCACGATGCCCGGCACGGGACTGGAAGTTCCGCGGCCGACAAAATAACCCGATGCGCGAGGATTTTTCATGTCCAGAGCAAAGAGTCGAAACCGCCGGCAGCAACAGTACGAGTCCTACCACCAGCCCTACGTCCCCGAAGTCAAAGCCCGCACCTTTCACCAGGCCGCCTACATCAAGTCCATCCGCAACCACCAGCTGACCTTCGGGATCGGACCGGCCGGCTGTGGCAAGACCTGGCTGTGTGCCGCTCTCTCCGCCCATGCACTGATGGAGCACGGCGCGGAGAAGATCGTGATCACGCGACCGGTGGTGGAGGCCGAGGAGCGCCTGGGATTCCTGCCCGGCAACGCCGAGGACAAGTTCGCACCCTACTTCGCGCCGTTTCGCGAGGTGCTCGAGGAGTTCCTCGGCAAGGGACACGTCAGCGGACTGATGAAGGCGGGACGCATCGAGATCGCACCCCTCGCCTACATGCGCGGACGCACCTTCAAGAACGCGTGGGTGGTGCTCGACGAGGCACAGAACGTGACCCTCGGACAGATGAAGCTGTTTCTCACCCGCATCGGGGAGAACGCGCGGGTCATCGTCAACGGCGACCTGCGCCAGTCCGACGTGCAGGGCGCCTCGGGCCTGCGCGACGCCCTCGCGCGGCTGCGCCACGTGCCGGACATCGGCATCGTGGAGTTCGACCGCACCGACGTGGTCCGCTCCGGGCTGGTACGCAACATCGTCGACGCCTACGAGTCCGACCAGCCGGCGCCGACCGGCGAGTGCCCGGGACAGGTCTGCTACACGGGGCTGGCCGGCGCGCCTGCCTGAGCAGGAATCGAATAAAAACCCCGGTTGGGAGGCCGGGGTTTTTTTATTCAAAGAAAATCTCACACGGTTGATTCGTTCAATGCGAACCTCCCCCGTAAAGTGAGACGAGGAGCGGAGGCTCCCGGCGGAAAAAGGGCGAGCACTGTCTGAGCGCAGGCCTGCCTGCGCGAGTTGCGCAGCCCCCGCCGGGAGGCGAGCACCGCAGTGCACCCCGCGAAGCGGGGCTCACTTTCCGGGGCGCGGGGGAGTCCAGAGGGGCGCCGCGCAGCGCCCCTCTGGTGCCCGTCCGGCATGAGGACAATCCATTCAAACATGCCTCGCACCGGGCAGAATAACGCTGATCCCGGACCCTCAGGATGTAAACCGATTCCCGCCCTGTTCCAGCGTGGAAGTACGATTTCAACGTCTATACCGGATGGCTACGTACTTCTCACGGCCACCGACGCGGCATGCCCCGCAATCAACTCTGCAAGCCTCGGCAGCAGGGGCGCGGGGAGATCGTGCCCCATGCCCTCGATGAGTTCGAGGCGGGACCCGGGAATCGCCT
Source organism: Pseudomonadales bacterium (assembly GCA_041588495.1). GTDB lineage: Bacteria > Pseudomonadota > Gammaproteobacteria > Pseudomonadales > JBFGWM01 > JBFGWM01. Next base: position 8,037 of record JBFGWM010000035.1, read on the forward strand.
CATGGGTATGCCGCCCGCAGGCCGGCGGAACCAGCGGGTCGGCGTCGCCGTGGATGACCAGGGTCGGGACCCGCACCCCGGCCAGTTCCCCGGTGCGATCCCCGTCGTGCAGGATGGCCGCCATGTGGCGACGGAATGCGTGCGGATTAAATGCACGGTCCAGGGCGCGCTCGACCTGGCGCCGGCGCTCCTCGTGGGGAGTGGGAAATTCCGGGCTGCCGACGCGGTCGAAGAAACCCAGGGTGTAATTGACGATGGCCTCGGGCTCGGCGGTTTTGGGTCGCGAGAAGATCATGTGCCGCACGACTTCCGGGCGCGGGCCCGGCAGGCGCGGGTGCCCGGTGGACGACATGATGGAGACCAGGCTGCGCAGCCGGTCCGGGTGATGGATCGCCATGCGCTGGGCGATCATGCCACCCATCGAAATGCCGGCCACGTGGGCGGACTCGATCTCCAGGCAGTCCAGCAGGGCAAGAGCATCACCCGCCATGTCGCCCAGCGTGTAGGGGACGTCCAGCCTGCGGCCCAGCAGCTGCCGGATGCGCAGGCGCGCCGGCCCCGGCACGTGGTGGTCGTCAAACCAGGTGGACAGGCCCACATCGCGGTTGTCGAAACGGATCACCCGGAAGCCATGCCCCGCCAGCGCCTCGCAGAACGCTTCCGGCCAGGCGATCATCTGGGTTGCCAGGCCCATGATCAACAACACCGGCGGCGCGTCCGGCGCGCCGAACTCGTCGTAGCACAACTCGATCCCGTTGCCGCGCACCAGGGGCATCGCCCGCTCTCCAGCAATTCAGTCCGTCGATTGTAACGCGCCCGGAGCGCGCCGGCCCGGCTACACTAGCGGCATGGCGAACCAATCGGAAATCGGGCTGCGCCCGGCCACCCTGTGGCGGAACGCGGTGCTCGGCCATCCCTGGGCCGTACTGCTGGCGACCGTCCTGCTGGTCGCGATTGCCGCGTCCGGCCTGCAGCACCTGCGTTTCATCACCGACTACCGCGCCTTCTTCAGTCCGGAGAACCCGCAACTGCTCGAATTCGAGCTGCTGCAGGACACCTACACCCGCCAGGACAACATCCTGTTCGTGTTTGAACTGGAAGACGGCAGCGTGTTCGAGGCGGAAACCCTGGACCTCATCGAGCGCTACACCGAGGCCGCCTGGCAACTCCCCTTCACCTCCCGCGTGGACTCCATCACCAACTATCAGCACACCTATGCAGAAGAAGATGATCTCGTTGTATTGCCCCTGGTGGAAGATGCACTGAACCTGGACGAGGAGGAAATCGCACGAATCCGCGATATCGCGACCAGCGAACCCCTGTTGCGCAACCGCCTGGTCTCACCCGATGGGACGGTCTCCGGCATCAACCTCACCCTGCTGATCCCCGCCGACGACCAGTCCGCCACGCCGCGCGCGGTGGCGGCCGCCCGCGAGTTTGCTGAACGCATCGAGGGTGAGCGGCCGGATATCCGCGTCCACCTGACCGGCGTGGTGATGATCAACAACCAGTTCCTGGAAACCTCGCAATCGGATGCAGTCACCCTGATCCCGGCCATGCTGATCATCGTGATCCTGATGATGGCGGTGATCCTGCGCGACCCGGTCGGGGTGATCGCGACGGTGCTGGTCATCGCGCTGTCGACCGCCGGCGCCTTCGGTGTCGCCGGCTGGATCGGCATCGACCTGACCCCGCCCAGTGTCGACTCCTCGATTGTCATCCTCACGGTCGGGGTGGCCGACTGCGTGCACATCCTGGTGCAGCACTACATCGGCCTGCAACGGGGCATGGATCGCGATACGGCGATGCGGCGCAGCCTCGGCATCAACTTCGCGCCGGTATCGCTCACCAGTATCACCACCATCATCGGGTTCCTCTCGATGAACCTGTCCGAGGTGCCGCCGTTCCGCGACCTCGGCAACATCGTTGCCATCGGGGTCTGCTTCGCCTACCTGCTTTCACTGAGCTTCCTGCCCGCCCTGATCCGTGTTTTGCCAGCGTCGAAGGCACGCAACCGGCGGGTGGAATCGGGCCTGATGGAGCGCCTCGCGAACTTCGTGATCGCCCGTCGCCGCGTGTTGCTCCCATTCTGCCTGCTGGTCGCGGTCGCACTCACCGCGGGCAACATGCAGAACCATGTCAACGACCAGTACTCGAAGTATTTCGATGAGAGCGTGGAGTTTCGCGTCGCCACCGATTTCGCCGACCGCAACCTCGCCGGGTTGTACAACATCCAGTATTCGCTGGAGTCGGGGGTCGAGGGCGGCGTCTCCGATCCCAAATACCTGGCCACCGTGGAGGCCTTCGCCAACTGGCTGCGCGCGCAGCCCGAGGTGCGCCACGTGCAGAGCTACACCGACATCATGAAGCGTCTCAACCGCAACATGCACGGTGATGATCCGGAATGGTACCGGCTGCCGGACCAGCGTGACCTGGCGGCACAGTACCTGCTCCTGTACGAACTCTCGCTGCCCTTCGGCCTCGACCTCACCAACACCGTAAACATGGACAAGTCGGCGACCCGGATGGTGGTGTCGACCCCGACCCTCGGTACCCCCGACATGCTCAGCCTGCAGCGCCGCGCCCGCGACTGGCTGCAGCAGAACGCGCCACCGTCGATGCTGCAGGAAGGCTCCAGCCCGTCGCTGATGTTCACCCACATCGGCCGCCGCAGCATGATCAGCAGCATCAAGAGCGCGACCGTGGCCCTGGTGCTGATCTCCCTGGTGCTGGTGTTCGCGCTGGCCTCCCTGCGCGTGGGCCTGCTGAGCCTGGTGCCCAACCTGCTGCCCATCGCCGCGGGGTTCGGCGCCTGGGGCCTGACCGTCAGCACGGTGGGCATGTCCCTGTCCCTCGTCGCCGGCATGACCATCGGCATCGTGGTCGACGACACGGTCCATTTCCTCAGCAAGTACCGCAAGGCGCGCGAACTGGACGGCGCCAGCCCCGAGGACGCCGTGCGCTACGCGTTCCGTACCGTGGGCATGGCCCTGGTGACCACCACCGTGGTGCTGATCGCCGGGTTCCTGGTTCTCGCCACCTCGGAGTTCAAGATCAACGGCGACATGGGCAAGCTGACCGCGGCCACCCTGCTGATCGCGCTGCTCGCCGATTTCTTCCTGCTGCCGCCCCTGTTGATGTTGTTCGACCGCGTGCGCGGGCGCAAAGCCGCGGCCCGCGCGACCACGACGTAGCCACTCCGCCCCGCCGCGCGGGGGGCACTTCCGACCCGGCGGAGCGATCCGCGCTAGAATAGATTCCGCACTTTCCGCACGGAATCGAACGGGTGTCGGAAACCGAGAATCTCGCCATCATGATCACCGACATCGTCGGGTTCACCGAGCGCACCAGCGGCCAGTCGCGCTCGGAGATGCACAGCATGCTCAATCATCACAACCGGCTGATGAAAGAGGCGCTGGAGATGTACAGCGGGCGCTGGGTGAAATCCACCGGCGACGGCATGATCGCCACGTTCCGCTCGCCCACCAATGCCGTGCAGTGCGGCATGGCGATCCAGGATGCGTTCGCCGAGTACAACCACGAACTCCCCGAGACCGAGCAGATCCACGTGCGCGTCGCCGTCAACCTGGGCGAGGTCCGCTGGGAGGGCAAGAGCGACATTTTCGGTGAGGCCGTCAATGTCGCCGCGCGTATCGAGAGCATCACGCCGCCCGGGGAGGTGTACTTCACCCAGGCGGTGTACCTCGCCATGAACAAGGCCGAGGTGCCCAGCGCCGCAGTGGGCACGGAGTCCATTCGCGGGGTTCCCGAGGATGTCGAGGTGTTCCGCGTACCCGTCGGCCAGGCGACCCGGCTGGTGGCCAGCGGTGAACCGATGGACTCCACGCCCGGCGTGCAGTACCCGTTCGGTGGCGTGCCGCACCCGCGCAGCCACACCGGTGTGCTCGAGGGGCGGCGCGGGAAGCGCCGCAAGCTGATTATCGGTGCCGTTGTCGCACTGCTCGTTCTGATCCTGGTCAGCCGGCCCGAGCGGGAACCCGCACCGGCCGAACCGTCTCCACCCCCCGCCGGAAGCGCCGAGCCCGCGGCTTCCGACCCCGGCAATCCCAGCCTCACCGTGGTCGCGCAGCCCGCGGACGCGCGCGTGCGGATTCTCAATATCCGTCCGCGCTACCGTCCCGGCATGTCCCTCGAACCCGGACGTTACCAGGTGGAGGTCAGCCGCGACGGCTACCGCACGGAGACCCGCTGGGTCGACCTGCGCGAAGACACCGAGCTCGCGGTCTCCCTGCAGGCGGCGGCGAAACCACGCGACGCGGGTGTGGAAACGCGTCTTCCGCCCGATCCCGGCAATGCCACCGACGCGGTGCGCCGCCGCAACGACCTGCTGCTGGTGCTGTCCGAGATCGTCGACACGCCCCGTTACCTGATCGAACGCCACCCGGACAGCGCCTGGGCGAACGTGTTCCGGGTCGCGCTGGACAACAACCGCCAGGCCCTGCGCCGCCTGCGCGTCGACGCCGAGAAAGGCTCCGCGGAAGCCCAGGTCGGTCTCGCGTACCTGTATGCCCGGGGCACGAGCGCAACCCCGCGCTCCCTGCGCGACATGCGCCAGTGGGCGGAAAAGGCATCGCAAAACGATCGCGGTCTGGCGCTCTGGCTGCGCAGCGCGACCCTGCTCGGCGACCGCGAGATGCGGCGCGCGGAGCGAAGCCGCGCCGTGGGCTGGCTGGAGGAGTCCTCGCGGCTCGGCGAACCTCTGGCCGACGCAACCCTGGGCATCCTCTACCTCGAGGGGGACAAGGTGGACCGCGACTACGACAAGGGACGCACCCACCTGCAACGCGCCGCCGCAAAAGGCATGGCGTTTGCCGAATCGGCCCTCGCCGGTCTCTACCTTGAAGGCAAGGGCGTCAGGAAGGATGTCAATGAGGCAATTGCCCTCCTGAACCGCGCGGCGGGCAAACAGGATCCCGCGGGCATGTTTTACCTCGGCCTGCTGTACGAACGCGGCTACGGTGTCGAGCGCGACCGCGAACTGGCCAATGCCCTGTACCGGCTATCTGCCGCGACCGGATTCAAGGCTGCAAAGGACGCACTGGCCGGCGCGCACTGACCAACGGTTCGGTCTACAATTCGGCTTGACCGGGTGAACCCATGCAAATACACGAATCCGAAAATCTCACCATCCTGCTCACGGACATCGCCAATTTCACCGAGCACACGTCCGCCCATTCCCGGGAGGAGATGCACAAACTGTTGCGGCGCCACAACCGCCTGCTGAAGGCGACCATCAAGTATTACGGTGGTCGCTACGTGAAATCGACGGGGGACGGCATGCTCACCGTGTTCCGGTCCTCGACCAACGCCGTGCAGTGCGCGATGGCCATCCAGGACACCCTCGCGGAATACAATTACGAGCGCGACGACGCCGATTGCCTGCACGTGCGGGTGGCGCTGCACCTGGGGGAGATCCGCTGGGAATCACGCAAGGACATCATGGGTGAGGCGGTCAACCTGGTGTCGCGCATCGAGGAAATCACCCCGCCGGACGCGGTCTACATGTCCGAGACCGTCTACATGTCCATGAACAAGGCGGAGGTCCCCGCTGAACTCGTCGAGAAACACGAGTTCAAGGGCATCGTCGACCCGGTGAACGTGTACCAGGTTCCGGCCGGCCAGCAGACGCGGCTGATCGCCACCGGGGAACCCCTCGCGTCATCCAACATTCCCCTGCCCTACGGTGGCATGCCACGCCCCTCGGCAAAGAGCGATCCCGACCAGCTCCCCGGCGCCCATCGCGGACGCCCGGTCCTGTTGGCGTCGGTCACCGCGGTGACCTCCGTGATCGCACTGTCACTGGTCGCCTACTGGTCCGGCTGGCTGAGCCCGCAGAGCGAACAGGCCCTCGAAACCATCCTCGACCCGCGCCCCCTGCTGAGCCTCGATGAAAAGGTCGTGGAGAAAGCCGCCAGCGCCAAACCGGGTTCGGCGGAGAGCGTTCCGACCCTGTTGCGGGAAGCCGACAACCTGGCCCGTGCCGGGGATATCGAGAAACTGCGCGCGCGTGCCGCCAATATTCCCGCCGACTCTGCCGCACATCCCGTCGCACTGGTCATGGAGGGTCATGCCGAGTATGCGGCCGGGAAACGGGCAGAAGCGCTCGCCGCGTACAGTAAGGCGCTCAACCTGAACGCCGAGGCGCGCTACAGCGAGGTCATGGCGCAAAACCTCGTCGGATCGCTGGGCTACCAGTCAACGGCGGCCAGCAAGCTGATTCTCGAGTATCCGACCCAGCTGCTGATTGATTACCTGCACAAGCGCAGCGGCCAGTCCGGGCCCATCGGGCGTGGTCACGCGGTCCGCCTGCTGCAGACCCTCGGCTACGGCAACCGGGTCGACTACTACGGCCAGGGCCTGCGCGCGCTGGAAGAGGCGGGAACCTGCGAGGAAAGACTGGAAGGGGTGCAACTGCTCAGGAAGTCCGGCAACCCGGACGCGATCCCCACCCTGGAAGCTCTCCTCGGTGATGGGATCGGTGACTGGTTCGCGAACCGCTGCCTGCGCGATGAAACGCGGACAGCGATCCGCGAACTCAGGAAGATCTCCGCGAACGCCGGCTGAAGGCGCCGCGACGCGTCAGCTCAGCCCTTCGTGGCCGAACACGGTCGCCTTGCCCGCGACAAAGGTCACGGTGATGTTCTTGGTCTCGTTACCCCAGGTGCAGACCCGCACACCCACCTTCTCGGAACACTCGTCCGCGCCGCCGATAATCGCCTCGACTTCCGCGAAATCCATGCCGACCTTCAGTTTCTGGTAATTGTCCATGTTGACCCGGCTGCAGCCGGAGACCAGGACCATGGCCAGCACCATGGCCGCCAGACCACCCTTTCTGAAAATTCCCGTCACGGCATTCTCCCCGTCTTGTGCATGATTGAAAAAACATGAGCGAAGACCCGGCGACGCTGCGTTTCACGCGCGTCCGCGAATCCCGTGCACCAGCTGGAAGCCGGATTGCCGCCAGCCGATCCAGGTCAGAAAGTAATGGATGTTCAACAGCAGCGCAACGTTCCACTCCATGGCGTCCTCGAAACGGTCGTCATAACCGGGGAAGGTCGCCTTGAGGAAATCATGGAGCAGGCCCAACGCGACGACCAGCAGGCAGACGCCCCACATGGCGTGAACCACCCGCGACGAGACCGGGAAATCCGGCTGCGCGCGCATCGCGCGCAGTCGAATGGTCATGAACAACTGGGCGAGGAAGGTCATCGCGAAATGCAGGGTGACGCCGGTGCGGCGCACCAGCTGAAAACTTTCGCCCTTGTGACCCAGGGCAAGGGTGTACATCACGAGGCACACCCCGGCCACCAGCCCCAGCCAGGGAATCGATGCGGCCAGGCGGGATTCGTCGTCACCAAGGCTGCGCAGCCATTCCAGGTTCAGCCGCCAGAACAGGATCATCAGCAGACCGGCGGGAATCATGGTGGCCTTGAACAGGAAATATTCCGGCGCCTGGCGGCCGGTCTTGCTGATGGAGGTGCAACTGTCGACGTAGGGGAAACACCAGTCGACGTGGCCCCCGTAGGCCGCCAGCAGGTAGCAGGCATGCACCGCCAGGAACGGCAAAAGCGCGTTACACAGTGCGATACGGCTGGCGTTCATGGATAGCCTGGAGGAGCGGGTCCGGCAACTCGCGGAATTTCAGAATATGGCATGCGCGGATGGTCCGCAACAGCGGCGAGATCCGCTCCGATCCGGGTAGGAAAACCGCCATCAGCGGGGTAATCGGGGTCCCCGCGCGGGCGCCCCGCCGCTACTGTTCACCACCTCAGCACGCAGCCCCGGAGTCGCCCCTGATGTCACCCACCAGCCTGCCGGCAGCCATCCTG
>JBFGWM010000036.1:0-15712 GCA_041588495.1 Pseudomonadales bacterium
CAGGTGATCTCCAGCCCACGCCTGAGCGTCCCGCACCCGGAGATGGCAAAGCGTTCGTTTGTCTTATACCCTTTAGCCGAAATTGCCCCGGACCTGGTGCTGCCCGACGGCACTCCGCTGCGCAGCCTCCTGGTGCCGGGCCCGGCTCCTGAACCCGCCCGGTGCGGTCGCCCCGAAGATTGCTGAGCGTGATGGCACATCAAAAACCCGGTTTCATCGCGGTGGAAGGCCCCATCGGCGTCGGCAAGACGACGCTGGCACGGCGTCTCGCGGAGACCTTCCGTTACCAGATGCTGCTCGAGGACGCCGAGGAAAACCCGTTTCTCGAACGGTTCTACCGCAATCCGCGGGAAAACGCCCTGCCGGCGCAACTGTCGTTCCTGTTGCAGCGCTGCAGGCAGCTGCAACGCCTGCAGAACCAGGTGGAGGACACCACCCAGGGCGAACTGTTCGGCATTGCCCACGTGGCCGACTACCTGCTGGAGAAAGACCGCATCTTTGCCGAACTGAACCTGTGTCCCGAGGAACTCGATCTCTACGAGCAGGTCTACGCCCAGTTGTCGCTGAATGCGCCGGCGCCTGACCTGGTGATCTACCTGCAGGCGCCCGCAGAGGTCCTGCTGCGCCGCATCTCGCGACGCGGCACGCCGTCGGAACGCCATATCACCCGGGATTACCTGGAGCAGCTCTCCGATTCCTATGCCAGTTTCTTCCACTACTACGACCGCGCGCCTTTGCTCATCGTCAACGCCACCGAGATCAACCTGGCCAGCGGCGATGGCGATTACCTGGCGCTGGTCGAACTGATCGAAAGCGCACCCACGGGACGCAACTACTTCAACCCGCTGGCGCGCTCGGCGACCGCCCAGCTCTGAACCCCTGAAACCGGCCAACGGACGTCCGCATGCAGAGCATCACCCTCAAGACCCTTTTCGACCGCAAGCAGGCAGGGGAGAAGTTCGCCTGCCTGACCGCGTACGATGCCTCCTTCGCCCGCTGCATCGCCGACGCCGGGGTGGAGGTGCTGCTGGTCGGCGATTCCCTCGGCATGGTCCTGCAGGGACACGACAGCACCCTGCCGGTCACCGTCGACGATATCGCCTACCACGTGAACTGCGTCCGCCGTGGTATCCGTGATGCGGACACCCGCCCACTGCTGATGGCCGACATGCCGTTCATGGGCTGCGCCACCGTCGAGGATGCACTGGCGAATTCCGGTACCCTGATGCGCGCCGGTGCCAACCTGGTCAAGCTGGAGGGCGGCAGCGAGCTCGCGGAAACGGTGGAGCGCCTGGCGGACAATGGTATCCCCGTGTGCGCCCACCTGGGGCTCACCCCGCAATCGGTGAACTGTTTCAGCGGTTACCGGGTGCAGGGTCGCGACGCCGAGCAGGCCGAGTACATACTCGACAGCGCGAACGTGCTGCAGGAGGCCGGCGCCGCGATCATCCTGCTGGAATGCGTGCCTGAACCCCTTGCCACCCGCCTGTGCGCGGAAGCCCGGGTGCCGACCATTGGCATCGGGGCCGGTCCCGCCACCGACGGCCAGGTGCTGGTCATGCATGACATGCTGGGACTCGGCGAGGGCCGGCGGCCACGCTTCGTCAAGGACTACCTCGCCGGCCGCGGCTCCCTGGCCGAGGCGTTCGCCGCCTACGCCGACGACGTGCGCGAGATGCGTTACCCCGCAGCCGAGCACTGGTTCGCCAAGTGAAGGAATTCAAGACCGTCGCAGAGCTGCGCGCACACCTGGACCGGGAACGCAGGGCCGGGTTCCGGATCGGCTTCGTCCCCACCATGGGCAATCTCCACGACGGGCACCTCGCCCTGGTGCGCGAAGCCGCAGAGCGTTCTGACCGCGTGGTGGTCAGCATTTTCGTCAACCCGCTGCAGTTCGGCGCCGGCGAGGATCTCGGCGCCTACCCGCGCACGCCCCGGGAGGACCGCGAAAAGCTTCGCGCCGCCGGCGTCGACTGCCTGTTCATTCCCGGCGCAGAGGAGGTCTACCCGGTACCCCTCGAGGCGCACACCGCCGTGGAGGTCCCGGGCCTGTCCGACCTGCTGTGTGGCGCAAGCCGCCCCGGACATTTCCGCGGGGTGACCACGGTGGTCGCCAAGCTCCTGAACATGGTCCAGGCCGACGTGGCCGTGTTCGGGGAGAAGGATTTTCAGCAACTGGCGATCATCCGCCAGATGGCCCGTGACCTGTGCTTCCCGGTCGAAATCGTCGGCCTGCCCACGGTGCGCGAGGCGGACGGACTGGCGATGAGTTCCCGGAACAACTACCTTACCGAACCGGAGCGTAAAAAGGCGCCGGTCCTGTACCAGGTGCTCCAGGAGGCCGCCCGGCGATTGCGGGCCCACGATGCCGATTTTCGGGCGATTGAGGCGGAAAGCTCACAAAGCCTTGAAAACGAAGGATTTAGGACCGATTATCTGTCTGTGAGGCGCCACGGGGACCTGCTTGAGGCGGAACCGGGAGACAAAGCGCTGGTCATAATGGCAGCGGCATGGATGGGCCGCGCAAGACTGATTGATAACGTTACTGTTTTATTGAACGTCGACTATATTTAGGGCATACTCCGTCGCCCCTGAGCCTGCGGAAAGGCTTGTTGCGCGTTGATGTGCCAGATAGCGGAAGGGTGGTAGAGCCATGCAGACCATCATGCTGAAGGCCAAGTTACACCAGGCACGTGTCACTGACGCGGACCTGGAGTACGAGGGCTCATGCGCGATCGACAGCGAGTTGCTGGACATGGCCGGACTCCACGAGTACGAGCAGATCCAGATCTACAACATCGACAACGGTGAGCGGTTCACGACCTACGTGATCCGCGGCGAAGCCGGTTCCGGCATCATCTCGGTCAACGGCGCGGCGGCCCACAAGGCCCGTCCCGGCGACCGGGTCATCATCTGCGCCTACGCCAGCTACTCGGAAGAGGAACTTGCCGGGTTCAAGCCGGTGATCCTCTACCTGGACGAAAACAACCGCGTCCGCGAAACCGCCCGGGCGATTCCCGTACAGGTTGCCTGACGCCGCGACGCGCCTGCCCGCGCGCCGGGAATTCGCCTAAACTACCCCTGCAGTCCCCTGCAATCCCGGCGGAAACCCAGGCGCGACCATGAACGCCCGATCATCGAAGTCCAAGCAGGACGCGGCCACCGCGTCCGTCCAGGCGCGAAGCGCGTTGCCGGCCTGGCAGGCGCTCGCCGCCCACCGCGAGCAGGCCGCCGGCCTGAACATGCGCGAACTTTTCCGCGAGGATCCCGGACGCTTTCACCGCCTGTCGCTGCGCCGCGCGGGACTGTGGCTGGATTACTCCAAGAACCTGATCAACGACGAGACCCTGAAACTCCTGGTCCGGCTCGCCGAGGAGGCGGAGCTGCCGGAGGCGATTGCGGCGATGTTCCGCGGCGACATGATCAACCGCTCCGAGGAACGGCCCGCACTGCACATTGCCTTGCGCAACATGCGCGGCAACGCCATCGAGGTCGATGGCGAGGACATCATGCCGATGATCCAGGACACCCTGTCGCGCATGGAGAAGTTCACCTGGCGGGTGCATTCCGGCCAGTGGCGGGGCATGACCGGAAAGCCGTTCCGTGACGTGGTCAACATCGGCATCGGCGGGTCTTTCCTCGGGCCCAAGCTGGTATCCGCGGCACTGCGCCCGTTCTGGAACCACGCCATCAACTGTCACTACGTGGCCAACATCGACGGCAGCCATATCACCGAGGTCCTCAAGTACCTGTCGCCGGAAACCACCCTGTTCATCGTCGCATCGAAGTCTTTCACCACGCCGGAAACCCTGTCCAACGCCCGCGCCGCCCGCCAGTGGTTCGTACAGAACGGTGGGCGCGAGGACCAGATTCACAAGCACTTCGTGGCGGTCACCGCGCGCGAGGAGCGGGCGGTGGAGTTCGGCGTGCGTCCGAAGAACATCTTCCCGATGTGGGATTGGGTCGGCGGGCGCTATTCACTGTGGTCGGCGATCGGCCTGCCCATCCTGCTCGCCGTGGGCATGGAGCACTTCCGCATGCTGCTGCGTGGCGCCCACGAGATGGACGAGCATTTCCGGACCGCACCGCTGACCGAGAACATGCCGGTCCTGATGGCCCTGCTGGGCGTCTGGTACGGCAACTTCTGGGGCGCCACCTCACACGCGATCCTGCCTTACGATCATTACCTGCGCGGACTCCCCGCCCACCTGCAGCAGCTGGACATGGAGAGCAACGGCAAGTCGGTCACCCACGAGGGCGAACCGGTCGATTACATGACCGGCCCGATCATCTGGGGCGGTGTGGGCGCCAATGGCCAGCACGCCTACCATCAGTTGCTGCACCAGGGCACCCACCTGGTGCCGTCCGATTTCATCATTCCCCTGCAGACGCACAACCCGGTCGACCACCATCACGCATTGCTGTTCGCCAACTGCCTGAGCCAAAGCCAGGCTTTGATGCACGGTCGCACCGAGGAGGAGGCCTACGAGGCCCTTCGCGCCGCAGGGATGAAGAAGGCGGATGCGCGGCGCCTGGCGCCGCACAAGACCATCCCCGGCAACCGGCCGTCCAACACCATCGTGTTCCGCAAGGCCAACCCGCGCACGGTCGGCGCCCTGATCGCGCTTTACGAGCACAAGGTGTTCACCCAGGGCGTGATCTGGAACGTGAACTCCTTTGACCAGTGGGGCGTGGAACTGGGCAAGGAACTGGGCCGCACCGTCTACGAGCGCCTCCGCGACCCCGATCTCAAGATCGACCTGGACGGCTCCACCAGCGGCCTCTGCGACCTGTTCCTCAACGCGGACCGCCAGATCTGAGGCCACCCCGGGGCCGTGTTTGTCACCCCCCGGAATCGCGCTATCATCACAGCCGACCCCTTCCTTCCCGATCCATCTCCAGAGTGACGAGGTACCCGCAGCATGTCAGGAAAAACCTACCCGGTCCCCGAGGGTTACAAGGGCAACATGAGCCGCGAACAATACGACGCCTGGTACCGGGAGTCGGTCGACGACCCCGCGAAATTCTGGGGCGAACGGGCTCGGGAGACGCTGGACTGGTACCAGGAGTGGGACACGGTCAACGAGGCGGACCTCGCCAAGGGCGAAGTGCGCTGGTTCGTGAACGGCAAGCTCAACGTCACTCACAACTGCATCGACCGCCACCTGGAAACCCGTGGCGACCAGGTCGCCATCATCTGGGAGGGAGACGATCCCGCCGACGACGCCAGGATCACCTACCGGATGCTGCACGAGCAGGTCTGCCGCCTCGCCAACGTTCTGAAGACGCGGGGCGTCAAGAAAGGCGACCGGGTGTGTATCTACATGCCGATGATTCCCGAGGCCGCCTACGCGATGCTGGCCTGCGCGCGCATTGGCGCGGTGCACTCGGTGGTCTTCGGCGGCTTCTCCCCGGGAAGCCTGCGTGACCGTATTCTCGATTCCGATTGCCAGGCCGTGATCACCGCCGACGAGGGTGTGCGTGGCGGCAAGCGCGTGCCCCTCAAGGCCAACACCGATGAGGCGCTCGGCGAGTGCCCGAACGTGCACACCGTGCTGGTGTTCAAGCACACCGGTGGCGACATCGACTGGCAGGAGGGGCGCGACGTGTGGGGCGGCGAGGCCATGGATGCGGCAAGTCCCGAATGCGCGGCGGAGCAGATGGACGCGGAAGATCCCCTGTTCATCCTGTACACCTCCGGATCCACCGGGAAACCGAAGGGCGTGCTGCACACGACCGCGGGCTACCTGCTGCAGACAACGCTGACCCACCGCTACATCCTCGATTACCAGGAAGGCGACATCTACTGGTGCACCGCGGACGTGGGCTGGGTCACCGGGCACAGCTACATCGTGTACGGGCCGCTCTCCAACGGCGGTACGACGCTGATGTTCGAGGGTGTGCCCACCTATCCATCGGTGAGCCGGTGCTGGGAAATCGTCGACAAGCACCAGGTCAACATTTTCTACACGGCGCCCACCGCGATTCGCGCACTGATGGCCCAGGGCGACGAACCGGTCAAGCGGACCTCGAGGGCGTCGCTGCGCCTGCTCGGCACGGTCGGCGAACCGATCAACCCGGAAGCCTGGGAATGGTATTACCGGGTGGTGGGAGACGCCCGCTGCCCGATCGTCGACACCTGGTGGCAGACCGAGACCGGCGCCATCATGCTCGCGCCGATTCCGGGCGCGTTTCCCCTCAAGCCGGGTTCGGCCACCCTGCCCTTCTTCGGCGTACAACCCGGCATCATGGACGAGAACGGCAAGCTCATCGAGGGTGCCGGCAGCGGCAACCTGGTGATGACGGCCGCGTGGCCGAGCCAGATCCGCACCGTGTTCGGCAATCATCCGCGCTGCATCGAGACCTACTACTCGACCTACCCCGGATACTATTTCGCCGGCGACGGCGTGCGCCGCGACGAGGACGGCTACTACTGGATCACGGGCCGGGTCGACGACGTGCTCAACGTCTCGGGGCATCGTCTCGGCACCGCCGAAATCGAGAGTGCGCTGGTCCTGCACGAATCGGTCGCCGAGGCCGCGGTGGTCGGCTACGAGCACGCGGTGAAGGGCCAGGGTATCTATGCCTACGTCACCCCGATGAAGGGCATTGCCGCGGATGCGACCCTGGAAAAGGAACTGCACGAGATCGTGGTGCGCGAGATCGGTTCCATCGCCCGGCCCGATATCATCCAGTTCGCCCCGGCCCTGCCGAAGACACGCTCGGGCAAGATCATGCGTCGTATCCTGCGCAAGATTGCGGCCGACGAACTCGACAACCTCGGTGATACAACAACGCTGGCTGACCCGGCGGTGGTCGACCAGTTGATCGAAAACCGGGTCCGCCCCGGATCCACAACGGAGTCCTGAACCATGCCCGATGCAGTCATCGTAGCCGCGGGCCGTACCGCGATCGGAACTTTCGGCGGCAGCCTCGCCGGGATGAGCGCGGCGCAACTCGGCGCGGCCGTCATCCGCGGCCTGCTTGGGCGCAGCGGAATCGACCCGGCGCAGGTCGACGAGGTGATTCTCGGACAGGTGCTCGCCGCGGGCGTGGGCCAGAACCCGGCGCGGCAGGCCGCCGTCAACGCCGGGCTGCCCCACGCGGTACCGGCGATGACCATCAACAAGGTGTGCGGTTCCGGCCTGAAGGCCGTGCATCTCGCGGCGCAGTCCATACGCCTGGGTGATGCGGACATGGTCGTCGCGGGCGGCCAGGAAAACATGAGCCAGTCGCCCCACGTGCTTCCTGCCTCCCGTGACGGCCAGCGCATGGGCGACTGGAAACTGGTCGACACCATGATCACCGACGGCCTGTGGGACGCGTTCAACCAGTATCACATGGGCATTACCGCGGAAAATCTCGCCGCGAAATTCGACATTTCCCGTGAAGACCAGGACGCCTTCGCGGCCGCATCGCAGCAGAAAGCGATTGCCGCGATCGAGGGCGGGCACTTCCGGGACGAGATCATTCCGGTGGAAATTCCGCAGCGGCGCGGCGATCCGGTCACATTCGATACCGACGAGGGCCCCCGGGCGGGCGTGACCGCCGAGTCTCTCGGCAAGCTGCGCCCGGCATTCAGCAAGGACGGCACCGTGACCGCCGGAAACGCATCATCGATCAATGACGGCGCCGCAGCGGTGATGGTGTGCAGCGATGCGAAGGCCCGGGAACTCGGGCTCACGCCGCTGGCCCGCATCGTCGCCTGCGCCAGCGCCGGGGTGGATCCGGCCATCATGGGGACGGGTCCGATCCCGGCCACGCGCGCGTGCCTGGACCGGGCAGGCTGGGACATTGGCGACCTGGACCTCGTGGAAGCCAACGAGGCGTTCGCGGTTCAGGCACTGAGCGTCAACCGGGAACTCGGTTGGGACACCGACAGGGTCAACGTCAATGGCGGCGCAATCGCGCTCGGCCACCCCATCGGGGCCTCGGGATGCCGGGTGCTGGTTACCCTGCTCCACGAGATGCAAAGACGGGAAGCGCGACGCGGACTGGCGACCCTGTGCATCGGCGGCGGGCAGGGCGTGGCGATTGCTGTCGAACGCGGGTCCTGATAATCACTTTCGCCAGGTACGTGCTGCCTTCCGGACGCTACTTGGGAGGCAGCGAGGCGGCGAATTCGACTCCGCGTCGCAACCAGTGATCCAGCGAACCCGGTTCCGCGATCGCGTGCCCCGCAACGTAGACCATGCCACGCATCGGGCGCCCGGTGAAATCCATTGCCCGCACCCCGGGTTCCTTCAGCGCGTCCTCGTAGGCATCCGGCCCGATACGCACCATGACATCCGTCCCGATCACGCCAAAGCACATGTTGCCATGCAACATGAACGCGAGGCCGCCGAACATTTTCTTTTCGGAGAACCCCTGCCGTCTCGAGCAGAAAGCGCGAAGCCGCTTCGCCAGTTGCTCGTCAAAAGCCATGTCGTCGGTCACCCCCCATTAAGCGGAAATCCCCCGCGCGGAACCAGAGCCTCATCCCACGATCTAATATGCCATCAACCACAGTCAGGACAAGGCCGATGATTCGCCGGACACCCGCGCGTCCACAGGTATTCGCGATCGCGCTCTGCGTCCTGATCAGCATGACGCCAGGGGTCTCCGCGGCCGAAGCATTTCCACCCGCACCGGAGTTCAGCGCGGAACGCTGGATCAACAGCGCACCCCTGCAGATCGCCGACCTGCGCGGCAGCGTGGTGCTGGTCGAGTTCTGGACCTACGCCTGCTGGAACTGCAAGAACGTGGAGCCGTACATTCGATCCTGGCATGAGACCTATGCGGAAGAGGGCCTGGTGGTGGTCGCCGTGCACACGCCGGAATTCGAGTTCGAAAAGGACTATGGCAACGTGCGCAATTACGTGCGCACCCGCGACCTCGCCTACCCTGTGGCGATCGATAACGATTTCTCGACATGGAAGGCTTACGGAAACCGGGCCTGGCCCACGGTTTACCTCATCGACCGCGAGGGCCGCATCCGCTACCGGCACATCGGCGAGGGGCGTTACAAGGAGACCGAAAAGGCGATCCAGGCGTTGCTCGGGGAGAACTCAGGCGGCGAATAAACGTTAATCCCCGGCAGTCGAAGGTTTTGACGCGAACCCCTAAGCTGCGGCATCCGGCGCTCCGAAAACCACGGTATTTCCCGACGATTCCCCAACGGCCTGCAGGATTCGCAATTGCACGAGGCCAGGGTTCTTGTCCAGCATCTTTGCCGCATTGGCGAGATTACGCAGTGCAGCCGTTTCTCCGCGGGCCTTCTCCAGGGCGGCCTCACCTTCCTTGCGGGCATGCACCACCTGGGCGAAGGTCTCCTTGAGCCTGCCGGGAAACATCAGGTCTCGGATACTGACCGAGGCCAGGCCGAGGCCCAGGTCTCCGGCAGATTCCGCCGTTTTTTCCAGGAGTTTCCCCCCGAGCCCCTCACGATCCTTCAGGAGGGCGTCGATGTCAGCGGCCCCGATGATCTCGCGCAGGGCCACCTGCAACCTGAGGTACAGGGCCTCGACGAAACTCTGCACGCTGTTGACCGCCCTGTCCGGATCGACGACCGCGTACTCCGCGGCAACGGTGACCTTGAGCGATACGCCGTCCCGGGTCAGTACTTCCTGGCCAGGCACGATCACAACGCGGGGCCGGACGTCGACCTTGTGGATGGTCTCGTGGAACGGCACGAACCAGTGGCGCCCCGGTTCCACCACGCCACGAAAACGGCCACCGACGTATCGCAACCCGCGTTCGTATTCGTACACCGTCACCACGCCGCCCCACCGGTAGACCAGGAACGCGACGCCGAGGCCGATCGCCACGATCAACAACAATTCCATGCCCTGCCTCCTGAATCGGATAGTGCCGCATCCCGGAAGACCCCGCGAAACCGGGCGGAGGTCTGAACCTGCAGGGCCCGGGCCGTGGTGCGTGACCGCTGGTCCCCCGGGTGCGGCGGTGGGGAGTTGAACCCCGGTGCTGACCATTGCCAGATGGGAACCGGTGCTACGCAAAGCGCCGGCAGCGATGCCGCCCGCGCCGCAATCCCCGGCCCCCACGCAAGAATATAGGTTCATTCCCCGGCACTGGAAAATCCGGGCGAAAAAAAAGAGGGCCGAGGCCCTCTTTTTCACTAACTTCTACAACTTGTTACTTCCGCTGATTTCACAATCCTCAGCATGGCGGATCTTCGATCACGAAAGCCCCGCGCCGCGCCGGCCGCCCCGAACCGGAATCGGGATTCCGGTCCAGGATGCGGCCAGCAAGACCGGGCGTGATCCGATCAGGACTCTGATTCGGCCTCGGACTCAGCCTCGGCTGCCTCTTCCAGAAGTTCCTTGATGCTGAGCTTGATCCGGCCGCGGCCGTCGACGTCGAGAACCTTGACCTGGATTTCCTGGCCTTCCTCGAGGTAGTCGGTGACCTTCTCGACTCGCTCCTTGGCGATCTGCGAGATGTGAACCAACCCGTCCTTGCCGGGAAGAATGGTCACGAACGCGCCGAAATCGACGATACGTGCCACCGTACCGGTGTACACGCGACCGATCTCGGCATCCGCAGTGATCTCCTCGATCTGGCGACGCGCTTCCATGGCCGCCTCGCGGGACTCGCCGTAGATGCGGATGCTGCCATCATCCTCGATGTCGATGGAGGCGCCGGTCTCGTCGCAGATTCCGCGAATCACCGCACCGCCCTTGCCAATCACGTCGCGAATCTTGTCGACAGCGATCTGCATGCTGAACATGGTCGGCGCGTTGCCGGACAACTCCGGACGCGGCTCCGCGATCACCTGGCCCATCTCGCCGAGAATATGCTTGCGGGCCTCGAGCGCCTGGCTCAATGCCGTCTCCATGATCTCCTCGGTGATGCCGTCGATCTTGATGTCCATCTGCAGCGCGGTCACGCCCTTGTCGGTACCGGCAACCTTGAAGTCCATGTCTCCGAGGTGATCCTCGTCACCGAGAATGTCGGTCAGCACCGCGAAGCGGTCGCCTTCCTTGACCAGGCCCATGGCGATGCCCGCCACCGGAGCGGATACCGGCACACCGGCATCCATCAACGCCAGGCTGCCGCCACAAACGGTGGCCATCGAGCTGGAACCGTTGGACTCGGTGATTTCCGAGACGACGCGCAGGCTGTACGGGAAGTCTTCCGGTGTCGGCAGCACTGCCTGCAGGCCGCGCCGCGCGAGGCGACCGTGGCCGATTTCGCGACGCTTCGGACCGCCCATGAAGCCGGTTTCCCCGACACAGTAATGCGGGAAGTTGTAATGCAGCATGAAGGGATCCTTGCGTTCCCCCTCCAGGGCATCGATGATCTGCGCATCCCGTGCGGTACCGAGGGTCACGGTCACCAGGGCCTGGGTTTCGCCACGCGTGAACAGCGCTGACCCGTGGGTCTTGGGCAGGACGCCGGTCTCGATGCGCAGCGGGCGCACGGTGCTGGTGTCCCGGCCATCGATCCGCGGTTCGCCATTGAGCACGCGTTCGCGGACGATTTCCTTTTCCAGCTTGGCGAAGATCTGGCCCACGAGGTCCTTCGAGGGTGCACCCTCTTCCTCGCCGACAAACTTTTCCATGATCTGGGCACGCAGTTCGCCGAGGCGGTCCTGGCGCTGCATCTTGTCGGTGATCTGGTAGGCATCGCCGATCGCTGCGCCCACTTCAGCCTGGATGCTGGCCTTGAGTTCGCTGTGATCCGCCGGTTCGGGCAGTTCCCAGCGCGGCTTGCCGGCTTCGGCAACGAGCTCGTTGATCGCCCCGATCGCGACCTGCATTTCCTCGTGCGCATACAGTACGGCGCCGAGCATCTCGTCCTCGGTGAGCTCCTCGGCCTCGGACTCGACCATCAGCACGGCCTTGTCGGTACCGGCAACGACCATGTCGAGCAGGGACTCTTCGAGTTCGTCATAGCTCGGGTTCAGCACGTAGGCGCCGTCGATGTATCCGACGCGCGCGCAGGAGATGGGGCCAGCCCAGGGAATCCCGGAAATCGCCAGTGCCGCGGAGGTGCCGATCATCGCCGCAATGGACGGGTCGGTGTTCTTGTCCGCGGACATGACGGTGGCGACAACCTGCACCTCGTTCATGAACCCCTTCGGGAACAGCGGACGGATGGGGCGGTCGATCAGCCGCGAGGTCAGGGTTTCCTTTTCCGACGGACGTCCCTCGCGCTTGAAAAAGCCGCCCGGGATCTTGCCGGCAGCATAGGTCTTTTCCTGGTAGTGCACGGACAACGGGAAAAACGATTGTCCCGGAGTCGCCTCGCGGGCGCCGACGACGGCAACCAGTACCGACGTGTTGTCCATGGTGACCAGTACCGAACCCGTCGCCTGGCGGGCGATGCGTCCGGTCTCGAGCGTTACAGTCTGATCGCCGTAACTGAATTTTTTCGTGACTATGTTCAACTTTGCTTACCTCGGTTCAATTCCAACCAACCTTCTGTTCTTACGCTTAACGTGCTGTATCAAATCCCTCGATCAGCGACGCAGTCCGAGACTGCTGATCAGCTTGGCATACCGTTCCCGGTCCTTGCTTTTCAGGTAGTCCAACAGCTTGCGACGCTGGTTGACCATGCGAATCAGGCCACGCCGGGAATGGTGATCCCGGGCGTTGGAAGTAAAATGCTGCTGCATCTGTTCGATCCGGCTGGTGAGCAATGCCACCTGCACTTCCGGAGAACCTGTGTCGCCCTCGCCGGTCTTGAACTTGTTGATGATTTCTACTTTCTCTTCTGCCTTCAAAGCCATCTTGTCTTGCTCCTGAATATGCATTTTAAATTTACGGGGCAATCACCCCACCCAGCACACGGAACCGCGCATACCTACAGTCCCGCACACATTTGTTACGGCAGTCTTCAGCCCAGGCGAACCAGTCGCCGTGGCGCAACCCTGCCATCCCCCAGCACCTCGCCGATGCCAAGAAAAAACCTTTCGTTATCGTCGGACAGACCCCGGAGGCGCACCGGCCCCGCTTCGGGCAGGTCCGGGACGCGAACCGACTGTCCCTTGCGCACGAACTCCGTGCAGATTGCCGACAGGTCGACTCCCGGCCAGTGTTCGACCGACGAGTCGACCGGCAACAGGAAGCCGTCGAGGGCGTCCGTCCCGCCCGTTTCCAGGGCACTCTCGAGCGCCTCGACGGTCAGCATGGCGGACTCACGGTAAGGCCCCACCGCGACCCGGCGCAACTCGCTCACATGCGCCCCACAACCGAGCAACTCGCCGAGGTCCTCCACCAGCGTGCGGATATAGGTTCCCTTGCTGCAGGAGATCTCCATGCCGAGCATGCCATCGCCTACCGAGGTGACCTGTGCCTCGTGGATACAAACCGTGCGTTTTTCCCGTTCAACTTCCTCGCCACGCCGCGCGTACTTGTAAAGGGGCACGCCGTCGCGCTTGAGCGCCGAGTACATCGGCGGCATCTGTTCAATGTCTCCGGTGAAGTGCTCGTCGAGCAGTTCCTGGACCTGTGACCGGGTAATTTCGGGCACCGGTCTGCGGTCGATGACCGCACCCTCGCGATCACCCGTCTCGGTGCGGCTGCCAAGTGCCGCCACAACCCGGTAGCGCTTGTCAGAATCCAGCAGGTAACCGGAAAACTTGGTGGCCTCGCCCAGGCAAAGGGGCAACATGCCGGTGGCAATCGGGTCGAGACTGCCGGTATGCCCGCCCTTGCGGGCATCGAACATGAAGCGAACCCGTTGCAACGCCTGGTTGGAACTCAGACCCGCGGGCTTGTCCAGCAGCAGGATGCCGGAGACATCGCGACCCTTCCTCGAACTCCGCCTGCCCATAGGCTATTCCTGATCCTCGCCGCGCGCTTTCTGGCGGTCCTGGTCACTACGCACAGCCGAATCGATCAGCGAGGACAGCTTGCGCCCGCGCTGCACGCTGCTGTCATAGTGAAAGCGAAGCCGCGGCACCATACGCAGGTTCATGCGCGAGGCCAAAGCGGTACGCAGGTAACCGGCGGCATGGGTAAGCACTTTCTCGGCCTCGGCGGCATGGGCATCGGCCTCATCGTCCGCAAGTACCGTGAAGTAAATGTCCGAATACGCCAGGTCGCGGCTGACCCGAACCTCGTTCAGCGTCACCATGCCGACCCGCGGATCCTTCATCTCGAACTGCAGCACTTCAGCGAGTTCGCGCTGGATCTGGTCGCCGACGCGCTCGGTACGGCTGTGACTGCTGCCCATCTTCGCTCAAGGACCGTTAGAGGGACTTCGCCACTTCGAAGGAACGGTAGACTTCGATCTTGTCGCCCACCTTCACGTCGTTGTAGTTCTTCACCCCGATACCGCATTCCATGCCGGCGCGGACCTCGTTGATATCATCCTTGTACCGACGCAGGGATTCCAGTTCGCCCTCGTAGATCACCACGTCCTCGCGCAGCACCCGGATCGGCTTGCCCCGCTGCACAGCACCCTCGAGCACCATGCAACCGGCGATCTGGCCCAGCTTCGGCGAGCGGAACACCTCACGAACCTCGGCGACGCCGACAATTTCCTCGCGGACTTCAGGCTCGAGAAGCCCTTCAAGACCACGCTTGACGTCATCAAGAATGTCGTAGATCACGCTGTAGTAGCGCATATCGAGACCCTCGGCCTCGACGATCTTGCGCGCAGTCGCATCCGCGCGAACGTTGAAGCCGATGATCATCGCCTGGGAGGCATGCGCGAGCGTGACATCGGTTTCCGTGATGCCGCCAACGCCGCCGGCAACCACGCGCACCTCGGCCTCGTCGCTGACAATCTCGGTGATCGCCGACTGCAGCGCTTCCAGGGAACCGCGGACATCGGCCTTGATGATCACGTTGAGCGCGCGTTTCTCGCCACTCTCCATCTGCTCCAGGAACGCGGCCCGGTGCGCCGCCGCCTGGTTGGACATCTTCTGGTCGCGCTGTTTCTGCTCGCGGAATTCGGCAACCTCGCGCGCGGTCTTTTCGTCCTTGACCACGGTGACCTCGTCACCCGCGCCGGGACAGCCGTTGAGGCCGAGCACTTCCACCGGCGTCGACGGGCCCGCCGTGTTGAGGTTGTCACTGTTTTCATCGAGCATGGCCCGCACGCGTCCAAAACAGACTCCGGCAAGGAGCATGTCTCCCTGGCGCAGGGTGCCACTCTGTACCAGCACGGTGGCCACCGGGCCGCGGCCCTTGTCCACGCTGGACTCGATGACGACGCCGCGCGCCATGCAGTCGCTCGGCGCCTTGAGTTCCAGCAGTTCGGACTGCAGGAGAATGGCGTCGAGCAGGGCGTCGATACCCTCGCCGGTGTGGGCGGATACCGAGACGAACTGGGTGTCACCACCCCATTCCTCGGAGATCACGTCGCGCTGGGAAAGCTCGTTGCGGATGCGATCCACGTCCGCCTCCGGCTTGTCGATCTTGTTGACCGCGACGACGATCGGCACACCGGCGGCCCGGGCGTGCTGAATGGCCTCCTCGGTCTGCGGCATGACGCCGTCATCAGCGGCAACCACCAGCACGACGATGTCCGTGCACTGGGCGCCACGGGCGCGCATGGAAGTGAATGCCGCGTGACCGGGCGTATCCAGGAAGGTGATATCGCCGCGCTCGGTCTTCACCCGGTACGCACCGATGTGCTGGGTGATGCCGCCAGCTTCACCGCTGGCGACCCGCGACCGGCGGATGTGGTCGAGCAGGGAGGTCTTGCCGTGATCGACGTGACCCATCACCGTGACCACGGGGGCCCGCGGCTCGGAGTC
>JBFGWM010000037.1:0-15617 GCA_041588495.1 Pseudomonadales bacterium
ACCTGATGACCAATCCGGCCATCCTCGACAAGGATGGCAACGAGATCCCCGAGGGCATCATGGACGGCATGGTCACCGCGGTGGCGGCGATCCACGACCTCAAGGGCAACACCTCCCGCGGTAACTCGCGCACCGGCAGCATGTACATCGTGAAGCCGAAGATGCATGGTCCTGAAGAGGTGGCCTTCACCGTGGAGCTGTTCGGCCGCATCGAGCAGGCGCTGGGTCTCGACAAGAACACCCTCAAGGTCGGCATCATGGACGAGGAGCGCCGCACCACGGTCAATCTCAAGGAATGCATCCGCGCCGCCAGCGAACGCACGGTGTTCATCAACACCGGTTTCCTCGATCGCACCGGCGATGAGATCCACACCTCCATGCTGGCCGGACCCTTCGTTCCCAAGACGAAGATGAAGCAGCAGGCCTGGATCCTTGCCTATGAGGACTGGAACGTCGACATCGGCATCGAGTGCGGCCTGCCCGGCAAGGCGCAGATCGGCAAGGGCATGTGGCCCATGCCCGACGAGATGGCGGCCATGCTGGAGCAGAAGATCGGCCATCCCATGGCGGGTGCGAACACCGCGTGGGTGCCGTCGCCGAACGGCGCGACCCTGCACAGCCTGCACTACCATCGTGTCAACGTGTTCGAGCGGCAGAAGGAACTGGCCAGCCGCGGGCGCGCCAGTCTTGATGATCTGCTGACCATCCCGCTGCTCGGGGATCCGAAGTCCCTCAGCGAGGAGGACATCCGCTTCGAGCTGGACAACAACGCCCAGGGCATTCTGGGTTACGTGGTGCGCTGGATCGACGCCGGCGTGGGCTGCTCCAAGGTGCCGGACATCAAGCATGTCGGCCTGATGGAAGACCGCGCCACCCTGCGCATCTCCTCGCAGCACCTCGCCAACTGGCTGGAGCACGGCATCTGCACCCGGGACCAGGTGATGGACAGCCTGAAGCGCATGGCCAAGGTTGTTGACGAGCAGAATGCCGGCGATCCGGGCTACGTCAACATGGCACCCGGTTACGACGGTATCGCCTTCCAGGCCGCCTGCGACCTGGTATTCAAGGGCAAGGAACAGCCGTCCGGTTACACCGAGCCCCTGCTGCACGCGCACCGGCGGGCGCGCAAGGCCCGGTAGGCTCAGCGCGGTCCGGCTGAGGCGGCTATGCTCCGGAAGTTCCGGTGCCGCCCAACCCGGAATCTGGCGCGGGTCCGCAGGGGCCCGCGCGCCACACCCGGGCAGGTCGTGGCAATACGGCCCCCCCGTGTTCGGATCAGAAGCATGTTGAGATTGATCGCGAGCCTGTTGTTCTTCTTCACCGTCGCGGCGCATGCGGCGCCGGAACGGCCGAGGGGCGCATGGCCCGACGAAAAACGCCATGCCATGCATGCGGCCTACGACTTTATCATCGGCAGCCACCTGCAGGACGACGAGACGCTGTCGCCGGAAGCGCAGCGGAACGCGCGCGTGGGCAAGGTCCAGTTGCTGGGCGTGAACGTCAACAACCTGATCACCTGCGTCGCCTGGAACCGCTACATGGCCAGGACTTCGTTGAGCGGGTCACTGCACAGCCAGAAGGGTGATCAGCTTGCCAATCATCTCCTGGCACTGCTCTCGGCGCTACATCGGCACCAGGTGGAAGTGCCTTCCAAGGAACAACTTGACCAGGCCCTGGTCGCGCGCCTGCGTTACGTCGAAGAACTCAATAACGCCTATTACAAGGGTGGGGGCGATCCAAAGGCCCGGGAAGAGTGGACCGCGCGCCTGCGGGCCTGCGAAAAGGAAGTGACGAACGCGAATGCCCTCGAGCAGCGCGTGCAGGAGTCGCAGTAGCGAATCATCGCCGGCCCGGAACAGGGTCGACCCGGACAATCCGGCTGACTGCCGGTTTTGCATGTCCGGGCCCGTGCAATGCAATGCCCCGTGCGCGATGCAATGGGTGGCAATCCCCCGGGGCGGCTACGCGTTCGGTGTAACGAGAATTTTCCCGTCCCGCTCGCCCTGTGACGCAGCCGCAACGGCGTCCCGGACCTGGTCGATCGTGTAGGTTGCGTGAATCCTGGACCGCAGCTTGCCGCTGGCGATCAATCCCGTGAGTTCCCCGAATACCGCCATCTGCTGCTGTTGCGTGGCGGTACGGAACCATCTTGCCAGCCAGAATCCGCGGCAGGTGACGTCGTTGAACACCAGGGACCGCGCCGAGAGCATGCATGGCTTGCCGCTCATGGCCCCGTAGTTGACCAGCGTCCCGCCCTCGGCAAGGCATGCAGCCAGGCGCTCCGTGGCGTCGCCGCCCACGGCATCGATTCCGAGCCGGATTTTTGCCCCGCCGGTGGCTTCTGACACCCGGTCCGCGAGGTCGTCCCCATCCACGAGGACGATGTCACCGCCGCTTTCCGTGACCCCGGCGACAGCCGAATCGCGGCGCACCACGTTCACGGTCCGGTAGCCCCGCAGTTTCGCCAGTTGCACCAGGTAGCCGCCGACACCGGAGTTCGCGGCGTTCTGTATGACCCATTCCCCATCCCCGAGCGTCACGAACTCGCTCAGCAGCAGGGAGGCGGTCGGCGGATTCACGGTGATCATGGCCAGTTGCTGCGGATCGGCCTCGTTGGGTAGCGGAATGAGCGCGTCCGCGGGAACTGCCATGTGGGTGCTCCAGGTCCCGCTTCCGACCGGCAACAGGACAGTTTGTCCCACCGCGGGCTGCTCCACCCCGGGGCCGAGTTCAACAACACGGCCCACCCCCTCGGCGCCGCCGACGGCGGGCAATGGCGGGAGCATCCCGTACTGTCCGGTGAGGGTCAGCACGTCACTGGGATTGATGGGTGCGGCGAGCACCTCGGCCAGGACCTGTCCGGGTGACAGTTCCGGTTTCTCAAACTCCACCACTTCGATCACTTCATGGGGGACGGGGCCGCGGTGCTTGTATTGGGCTTTCTTCATCTTGGGGTCCTTCAGTTACGTTACGGCTTGGATGTGAGCAGGGGTGGGGAAACTGGCCTGGTCAGGGCGCCGGCCGTTCCGCGATGGCTTTCAGTATGGCCAAAAACATGCGTTCCACATTCGGGGCCGCAATCCGGGTCATCAGCCCCCCGACCAGTGGCGCCTTCAGCCGGTAGGTCGAGGTCCAGGTGACCGCGGTTCCGGCCGGGGTCTCCTCGAGGCGGATGCTGCCACCCGCGTGCTCGATCGCGGGGCGTGACTCCAGGATCCGGTAATCCATCCGCCATGGGCGTTCGAATGCCGTGATCTCCTCGACAAAGCGGGCCCGGCCGGCCTCGATTTCACGGATCGCGCCAAGACCATTTTTCTCGGTCCGGCCCTCCCGGAGCAGCCTCGAGGCCCGGATGCCGGGGAATTGGCGATAGGCGGCGTGGTCGCTGATGTGGTCGAACACCTCGGAAACGGGTGCCGCGATCGTGTGTTTGACCGTTGTCGTGAGCATTTTTTCCGTCCCTCGGTGGCGCGCCTTCCGAAGTGTACACCGCGGGCAGATCCAACCCCGCAAGTGTGTTTGCAAGTCACTGTTCTGATTACCACTTTGTTCCACTTTCCGGCACGGGTGCCGGGCAAAAAACGGGCCATGAAGAGTAGTACTTAAGTACTATATCGAAAGACTAACATTTGCCCGAGATTGATCATCAGGAGCGGGCCAATTTCTGTGCCCCGCCGCCTCACAAGGACCCGGAGAAGTCCGGTACGAAGCATGGCCACCACGGTTCAAGTCAATTCAATCAGCCCGATCGGCAACGTCGTCGCCCTGAGCGGTACGGCCCGGGCCACCAACCCGGGCACGGGTGTTACCCGTGACCTGCAGCTCGGCGACGAGGTATTTGCCGAAGAGGTTCTTACCACCGCCAGGGGGAGCGCACTCGCCATCCAGTTTCTGAATGGCAGCCGCTTCGACATGGGCGGTAATTCCGAAATGGCGCTGGACGCCGAAGTCGTTGACCAGGCCCTCCTGGCCGGCGAAACCGTTTCGGTCGAGGCGCTGGAAGGTGATGATGCCCAGGGGTCCGGTGTGACCTCGGACATCGACGCCATACAGCAGGCCCTGCTCGCCGGCGCCGACCCCACGGAACTGGAAGCCACGGCTGCCGGTGCCGGTGGGGGCGGCGAGGACGACGGTTCCAGCTTCGTTCTGTTGAGCCGTTCGAACCAGCGGACCACCCCTGAATCCGGGTTCGACACGGACCCGGTCGGTGTGGCCTTCGGCCAACTCCAACCCGAGCTCGTTCCGGAAGAAGAGGAAGAGGCAGCGCCGGCGGAAGTCAGCAACCTTCTGCCGGTCGCCAATGACGACGTCGGCTCCATGTTCGAAGACGACGACGGCGTGACCATCCCGGAACTGAACGACATCCTGGGTGACGGACAGCACGTGCGCATCATCAGCGGCGGGCTGTACGGCTCGCTGTCGTTCGACGAAAACTCCAACAGCTGGGTCTACGTCCCGAACCAGGATTTCAATTACCTGGCCGATGGTGAATCCCTGCAGGATGTTTTCGAATACCTGCTGATCGACGCCGACGGGGACTCCGATCCGGCGACGGTGACCATTACCATCATCGGCACCAATGATGCCCCGCGGATTGAGCTGGAAGGCACGAACGACAGGGGTGCGGTGCGCGAACGGGTCGAGGACGCCGAGGACGAGATGATCGCGGTGCTCGGTGACGCCGGTGCCATCGCTTTCTCTGACGTGGACCTCAGCGACACCCACAGCGCCTCCGTGGTTGCCAGCAGCAGCACGCACAGCAGCGTGCTGGGCAGCCTGGTGCTTGGCATCGTGGACCAGGACAACCACTCGATCGGCTGGAGCTACACGGTCTCTGACGCCGCGGTGAACTTTCTCCGCGAGGGTCAGCCCGTGGTGGAAACCTTCACCGTCGAAGTGGCCGATGGCAAGGGCGGCACGGCCCGGCAGAACGTGGTGATCACCATTACCGGTTCCAACGACCGGCCGGTGATCAGCGGCGTTGCCTCCGGCACCGTGGTCGAGGACGGTGATTCCGACGCGGATGAACGTACCGCGCAGACCGCCTCCGGCCAGCTGAACGTCGCCGACGACGATGTCCGTGACCAGCATGCCTGGTCGTTCGACGCCGCCGGTACGACTGACCACCCGCTCGGCACGATCTTCGGCGCCTTCAGCGTCGACGCCAACGGTCTGTGGACCTACGTGCTGAACAATGCGCTGGCGCAACAGTTGGCCGCAAACGAGACCTATCGCGAGACCTACACGGTCAACGTGCGGGACGACTCCGGCGTGGCCGCCAGCGACACGGCGAGCCAGCAGGTCGTGATCACCATCATCGGCACCAACGATGCCCCCGTGATCATCAGCGAGGGCAGCGATGCCGAGGGCGCGGTGCGCGAACGGGTTGAGGACGCCGAGGATGAACTGTCGGCGCTGCTGACGGACTCCGGTGACATCCTGTACTCCGATGTCGACCTGGCGGACACCCATACCGTCGCGATCATCGGCGAGGGCAGCACCCACGGCAGCGTGCTGGGCAAGCTTTTGCTCGGTGACGTGGACCAGGCCAACAAGACCGTAAGCTGGAGCTACTCGGTATCCGACGCCGCGGTGAACTTCCTCAGCGAGCGTCAGACCGTGGTGGAAACCTTCACGGTTGAAGTGTCCGACGGCAAGGGCGGCACCACCCGGCAGAACGTCGTGATCACCATTACCGGTTCCAACGACCGGCCGGTGATCAGTGGCGTCACGTCCGGTACGGTGGTCGAGGACGGTGATTCCGACGCGAATGCGAACACCTCGCAGACCGCTTCGGGCCAGCTGACCGTCGCCGACGATGACGTCCGTGACCAGCATACCTGGTCGCTCGACGCCTCGCGCACGACCGACCATCCGCTGGGCACCATCTTTGGTACATTCAGCGTTGACGCCAACGGCCTGTGGACCTACGTGCTGAACAATGCGCTGGCCCAACAGCTGGCGTCGGGCGAGACCTATCGTGAGACCTACACGGTCAACGTGCGGGACGACTCCGGCGTGGCCGCCAGCGACACGGCGAGCCAGCAGGTCGTGATCACCATCATCGGCACCAACGATGCGCCGGTGGTCCGGTCCGCTTTCGCCGTGGTATCCGAGGAGGGTCTTGCCTGGGGCAACCCGGACAACGCCCCGCTGGGGAGCGACACCACCAATGCACGGGAATTCTCCGGGCAGCTTTCCATCTCGGATGCGGACAGCTCGGCCTTCACGGTCAGCCTGGTGAAACCCGCGGACGGCACCTTCAAGTCCGGCGGCGTGAATGTCGTCTGGGCCTTGAGCCAGGACGCCAAGACCCTGACCGGTTACGCCGGTCCCGAGGGGAGCGCGATCCTGCGGATCGTGGTCACTGACTCCGGTGCGTACACCGTGACCCTGCTCGGCCAGGCTGACCACCCGGTCGCCAACGTGGAGGACAATTTCTCCTTCGACGTCACGATCAACGTGTCCGACAGGGTTGCCAGCGTGCCTGCCACGCTGACAATCACCGTGGAGGACGACTCGCCTGTCATCAGCCTGGTACAGGACGGCATCATGACCAACCAGGCCGGCGTGCTGACGGGCCAGTTACTGGCCAGTTTCGGCGGCGACCGGGTGGGTGGCAGTTATGACCTGTCCGGCAGTATCGCCAAGGCGCCTGCTGGCCTGGTCTACACGGTCACCAACAACCCGGACGGTTCGTCGGTACTGGTTGCCTACGTGGGTAGCGTCGGCGCGGGCAAGGAGTACTTCTCGCTCACCGTGAACGACAGCGGCACCTATGCCTTTGAACTGATCAACCCGGTGCCGGTGACCACCACGGATTCGCTGCTGAGTTACGTCAAGCCCGGAAACTACAAGGATGGCGTGACCTCCGACGCGTTCGGCGCCAATGGCACGACGGTGAAATTCACCTCGGCGAACGGCTCGGTGAACGTTTCCCATGGGGCCAATGCCGGTATCGGCGTGAGCAATAACCTGCTGGGCGGAGAAACGCTCAGGCTGACCTTCAGCAGTGTCGTGGCCGGCCTGTCGGTGATCGTCAACGACGTGAATGCCGGCGAAACGCTGACGTTCCGGATCTACGACGGCAACGGCAGCCTGATCGCCAGCGCTTCCGCGCCTGCCCCCGCCAATGCGGTGAAGTCGCCCGCCCTGGATGGCGTGGTGTATAACTTCGCCAACTACTTCACCGGGCAGCAGTTGAGCGGTGGATTCCAGGCTGTGGAGATCACCGGTCATTCCGACCGTGATCCGGTGCGGATCTCGAACTTTTCGGTGGACGAACCGCTGTTCCCCGACACGAAGGCGTTCGAGTTCAATGTTGCGGTCATCGATGGTGACCTCGACGTGGCCTCGGCATCCTTCAACGTGACCATATCGGCTGACCTCAACCCGCAGTCGGCCGGCGGATACCTGCTGGTCGGTAGCAGCGGTAAAGCCGAGTCGATCCAGGGTGGCAGCGGGGATGACATCATCCGGTTGTCGGACCTGGTCGGCGACACGATCGACGGTGGCGGTGGCCGCGACACGCTGGTACTGAATGGTGTGCTCGACCTGCGCGGCGCGCCGATCACCAACGTGGAAGCCATCGACATGAAGGGCGGGGCAATCGGCGACACGGTGATCCTGTCGGCCGCGGATGTGCTCAGCTTCAACGGTGAAGGCACGATCCAGGTGAAGGGTGACGCCGGTGACAGGGTGGTCCTGGAGGCTGGCGACACCTGGACCCCGGGTGCCGTGGTCGACGGATTCGTGCACTACTCGGCCGGTACCGCGACCCTGCTGGTCGAGACCGGCATCGTTGTCCAGTACACGGACGGCAGCAGCGTCTGACCCGTCCGCGCGAAGACCCGGGGAGCCTCAGGAACTCCCCGGTTGCAAGGGCCCTTCACCGGGCCCTTGTTTGTTTCGGGCCCAGGGATTCCCGCCGCGAACTACCGTTTCCAGGCAATTCCGTCTACGCTCTGTCTATCGTAAATAATTCAATCCTTTAGCACAGCAAACTCATGTGCCTTGTGGACTTCGGAACGTGAACTTCGCGGGCCTGAATTCCAGGTTCCGACCGGAGAACGGCGGCCATGCCCGCGACTAGGGCCACTTCCCAGTACGTGGTGCAGGCGTATGTGACGCGCATCCTCGGATACGTGTTCATTCTCCTGATCACCTTGTCGACCATTTATGATCGCTTCGAGCCGGTCATCCACGGGCCGGTGCTGCTGCTGTGCCTGTTGTTGCCCAACTCCCTGTACCTGTTCTCGAAATTCACCTCGCTGCGCAACAGTACCGCGTGGGCCGAGTATCTCGATATCGTGTTCCTGGGCCTGTTGGTGACCCACCTGGACTGGGGGCTGTTTCCACTGCTGTTCATCACCACGGGAATCTGCGTGTCGGCCTTCGTGACCCTGGGATACGTGTTTTTCCTGAAGACGATGCTGGTGCTGGTGGTCACGATTGCGGCGACCGCGCCCTTTACCGGATACCAGTTCACGGTCAATTCGGAGTGGCCCACCGCATTGCTGTGCAGCCTGGGTATTCTTTGCTACGCGGGCGCCATCGGCGTGAATGCCTTCAACCTGCGCAATCACCTGCGCAGGACCCGTCGCGAGCTGAAAGAACAGAAAGAGGGCGTCGAGTTGCTGGCGCGGAAACTCTCGAAGTACCTGTCCCCGCAGGTATACCGTTCGATTTTCTCGGGAGAGAAGGACGTGCGGATCGAGTCCTACAACAAGCGCCTGACGGTCATGTTCTCCGACATCGTCGGGTTCACCGGGATCACCGAGCGCATGGACCGTGAGCAGCTGGTGGCCTGGCTCAACCGCTATCTCAACGAGATGTCGAACATCGCCATCAAGCGTTATTCGGGCACGCTCGACAAGTACATCGGCGATTCGGTGATGGTGTTTTTCGGGGATCCCCAGTCCCTCGGTGAAAAGGAAGACGCCATGCAGTGCCTGCGCATGGCCATCGAGATGGTGCGCGAATCGCGGAAAATGGGGGTCACCATCCGGGTCGGGATCCACACCGGGGAATGCACGGTGGGCAATTTCGGCAGTGACGATCGGCTCGAGTACACGATCGTCGGTGGCAACGTGAATCTCGCCTCCCGCCTGGAATCGAATTCCGAACCGGGACGCATCCTGATCTCCGATTCGACCCACGCCCTGATCCGCGACGAGATTCCCTGCGAGCCCCGGGGCAGGATCCGGGTCAAGGGCATTCGCCGGGAGATCAATACCTACTGGGTGGTCGACCCCCAGGTCGACGAAACCGCGGCGCCGGTCTGCGCCGAAGCCATTCAAACCTGAAACGGACATCACGAGCATCATGGCCATCGCAATCAGAAAGGAATTTGTGAAGGAGTTCTTCGGGCTCAAGCCGGCGGCGCCGACCGAGGTCAGCATCCACAAGGAAATGAAGAATTTCCTGATGCTGGTGGCCAGTTCGACGGGCACCAGCGTGGCGGTGCGCCTGTTTCCGCGCCCCGTCGACGAATGGATGCAAAGGCGGCGTGGGAAACTGGAGTACGCGGAAAATTCCGCGGGCATCTTCGTCTCGAAGAAGCGGTTCCTCGACCTCGTCCGCGACCGCGAGACCCTGCGGTTCGTGAGCACCCTGACCAGCATCTCGGTGCCCATCACCACCCGCCTGATCCGTAACGCGATCTTCGGCGACGACGATATCGACAAGATCACCGACGACTACGGGGTTCTCAACTTCGAGGCGATCTACACCGATGAGAACGTGGTCGACATGTTGCTCAACGGCTACTGCCCGGCGCGGCTGGCCCGGGGTGAGGGCAAGGCGTTCGTCTGGGAGGGCAATTACGACGCCTACGAGTTCGGCAACCAGATCCGCTTTCCGAACGTGAAGATCGTGCTGCAGCGGAACAGCCCCCGTAACATGGTGCTGAAGGAGATCACGCTGCAGGAACGGGACCACCTGCATGCCACTTTCCGGCCCGGCGAGGAAGGCTGGCACGAGGCAAAGAAAATCGCCTGGGGGGTCGCCCAGTACGACGGTATCCTGCGTTTTCACAGCGGCCTGTGCCATATGCTGGTCGAACAGTACATGGTGGCCGTGGACCGCAACCTGTCCCAAGACAATCCGCTCCGGCAGTTGTTGCGGCCCCACCTGAAACACGTGCGTGGCACCAACTACCTGGCGGATCACCTGGTGTGGGGAGAACACCAGTTGACCGTGGCTTTCGGACCCTTCACCCACGAATCGTCTGGAGAGTTCATCCGCGACTACGTGCGCGAGTTCGACTGGAAGGGCTGGCAACCGGTCCCGTCTCTCGGCCAGTTTCATCGTTACGCGCTGGCCAGCGCCCTGTTCCTCGAGGTGCTCGATGGCTACCTCGATGATTATTTCGCGGCGAACCGGGACGGGATTCTCGCCGGCCGGGCGGAACTGCTGGCGGCCTCGGCCGACCTGGTGACGCACAGCCTGGAAAACTCCGCCGGGAAGCCATCGGCCTCGCCGATCATCCATGCCGGTGATTCAGATGATCAGTTGCTGGAAAACGCTCGCGAATTCTGCCGGTTCGTCATTTTCCAGGTCTGCTTCGCGCATTGCTGGTCGCACCTCGCCCTGGCGACCGGCTATCCCCTCAACCCCTTCGCGGAAAAGTACGACTACCAGAACATCAAGCGCGCCTCCAAGGGCATGCAGATCGCCCAGGCCACTCACTTCGCCCACCGCAAGCGCGGCGGACTGCCCAAGATGATGGAGCAGCTCGATGGCGAGGTCGGTCCGAGGCTCCACGAACTGCTCGACGAGCGGCGCGCCCGCTTCGCCGATCTTGGCCTGGATATCGACTACCTGCTGGAGAGCCTGGTTTAGCCCGGCCAGTGCAAGCCACGATTGTGACAGGGTTTTTTGGGGATGCCCGGGTTCCGGGGTTTCCGGGAATCCGCGCATCCTGCAAATCTTTGTGAAGGGCGGAAGCAAATGGAGCCCGCCACGCCCTCGTGGTCTTCTAAGCTAGTGTGAGTATCCCGTGACCAGCAAAACCAGGGGCGCGCCATGACCCAGCCAGGATCCGAGGAAAACAAGGCCGAGGCCCATGCCCGGGAGATGCGCGAGGAACTGCAAAGGATCAAGACCGGCAGTTTCGAGCGACGCCTGAGCATGACCACCACCGGGCTGCAGGCAGGCACCATGTATGCCGGTCACGCGATTGCCAACCTGTTCCGCAACAAGGAGAGCCGCAGGGAGCATC
Source organism: Pseudomonadales bacterium (assembly GCA_041588495.1). Classification (GTDB taxonomy): domain Bacteria; phylum Pseudomonadota; class Gammaproteobacteria; order Pseudomonadales; family JBFGWM01; genus JBFGWM01. Next base: position 11,222 of record JBFGWM010000037.1, read on the forward strand.
GCCGGAAAATGCTGGGCAAACAGGCCCGGTTCCTGGCCGAGGAACTCGGCAAGCTGAAGGGCAGCGTGGTCAAGATCGGCCAGATGATGGCGCTTTACGGGGAGCATTTCCTGCCCCCCGAGGTCACCGAGGCGCTGCACACGCTGGAGGACAAGACCGTGTGGCTGGAGTTCCCGGTCATACGCGAGGTGCTGGTGCGTGAACTGGGCGAGGAAAAACTGGCCGCGCTGGAGATCGAGGATCACCCGATCGGTGCCGCATCCCTGGGCCAGGTGCACCGGGCCTGGCGGCTCGGCGACGGCCTGGAGATGTGCCTGAAGATCCAGTACCCGGGGGTGGCCGAGGCGGTGGACTCGGACATTGACGCGGTGGCGCAGGTCCTCAAGGTTGCACGGGTGATACCCGCCAGTGCCGATTTCGACGAGTGGCTGGAAGAGGTGCGCACCATGATGCACCGCGAGGTCGACTACCTGCTCGAGGCGCGCACCACCGAGCATTTCCGCCACCTGGTCATCGACGACGAGCGTTATATCGTGCCGCGGATCATCAAGGACTACTCGACCTCCCACGTGATGGCCTCGACCTTCGAACTGGGCTTTCCGGTCACCGCGCCCGAGGTGCAGCGCCTGCCCCTGAAGCGCCGCAGCGCACTTGGCGCGGCGGCGCTGGAGCTGTTCCTCAAGGAGTTGTTCATCTGGGGGGAGATCCAGACCGATCCCAACTTCGGGAACTACCGCATCCGCATTGCCGACGACCCGGAGCATCCCGACGAGCTCGACCACCTCGTGCTGCTGGATTTCGGCGCCGTGCAGGAATTTCCGCAGTCCTTCCTGGTGCCGATCCAGGACATGATCCGCGCGGCCTACGAAGGCAACACCGAGGGACTGATCCAGGGTGCCATCAACCTGCACTTCGTGCAGGCGGACTGGCCGCGGGAGGTTCTCGAGGATTTCGCCGCAGTGTGCCAGGCCTGCCTGGAGCCCCTGGCAAAAGACCGCTCCTCCGCGCCGACGTATGCGATCAACGAGCGCGGCGAATACCGCTGGAAGGAAAGCGACCTGCCCAAGCGCGTGGCGAAGCAGGCGGCGCGCTCGGCGATCAGCAAGTATTTCAAGATTCCGCCCAAGGAGTTCGTGTTCCTCAACCGCAAGCTGGTGGGGGTGTTCACCATGATCTCGGTGCTGTGTGCGGAGTTCAATGCGGAGGAAATGTTGAAGAAATATATCTATCCGGAGGGGTAGGTGTTGTATCGAGGCTGGGCGTACCACCCTGTTGCATACGCCACGAGAGGAATCCGCGATGGGTATTGAGGCATTGACCTGGCTTGGCATTGCGTTCTGCATCAGCCAGTCCGCCATTTTCTCGGGTCTCAACCTGGCCTTTTTCAGCCTCAACCGGCTGCAGCTTGAAGTCGATGCCGGATCGGATCCACGTGCGGTAGACGTGCTGGCATTGCGCGAGGATTCGAATTTTCTGCTGACCACCATCCTCTGGGGCAACGTCGGCATCAACGTGCTGCTCACGCTGCTGTCGAATTCCGTCATGGCCGGCGTGATCGCGTTCTGCTTTTCGACCTTCGCCATCACGCTCTTTGGCGAGATCTTCCCGCAGGCGTACTTTTCGCGGAACTCCCTGCGCATGGCCGCGTTTTTGTCCCCCGTGATCCGGATGTACCAGTTTGTCCTGTACCCGGTGGCCAGGCCGTCTGCGAAGGTGCTGGATGCCTGGCTGGGCAAGGAAGGGATCACCTATTTTCGCGAGGAGGACCTGCGCGCGATCATTCACAAGCACATCGAGGCCGAGGATGCCGAGGTCGAGACCCTGGAAGGCATGGGCGCACTCAATTTCCTGGATATCGATGACCTGAGTGTCATTGACGAGGGCGAGGTGGTGAAGGAATCCAGCATCGTCGGATTGCCGGCGAAGGTTGATTTCCCGCTCATCCCGGAGTTCTCTGCCGATCCGCAGGACCCTTTCCTGCAGAGTATCAACCGTTCCGGACGCACCTGGGTGATCCTGGCCGACGAGTCCAGTGGCGACCCACTGTTACTGCTGGATGCCGACGCATTGTTGAGAGCGGTCATTTTCGGCCAGCGCGACAAGGTGGACCCGTACCGGTATTGTCACCGGCCCATCATCATCAAGGACGAAACCACTTCGCTTGGCGAGGCCATCCACCAGTTGAAAGCCTCGGAGAGCAGCGATGCCGATCACGACGGCGTGATCGAGAACGACGTCATCCTGGTCTGGGGCGAGCAGAAACGCATCATCACCGGCGCCGATATCCTGGGGCGGCTGCTCAAGGGCGTGGCATCGATCGCTTCCGTCGAAGCGGAGGGGGGCAACCCGGCTGCCTCGGGTGTCGACGTTCCTGGTGCAGAAAGTACCTAGCGGACTCCCGCCCGCGTCATTGCGAATCTGATTCGCACAGTTGAAAACAGGGTCGGGTCAATTGTTTTACTGAAAAACGGAAGGGGCGAGCGAAGTGTCCGGGACGGACCGAGAGAAATTGGCTCCCCGAGTAGGACTCGAACCTACGACCCATGGATTAACAGTCCACTGCTCTACCAACTGAGCTATCGGGGATCCGGAGCGTTGAGGGCGCATATGTTAGGTAACCGGGCGGTCGTGGTCAACACCGGCCGGGGTCGAATTGATGAAGTTCAGCGAATGCGGAGGAGGGCGTCGCGGGCCTGGCGCACGCCGGCGTTGGATGCGCGCTCGTACTGCATCTTGGCGTGGTCGATGGCGCCCTCCATCTCGTAGACGACGCCCGCGTAGTACATGCCGGCTCCATCGCCCTGGCCGGCGGCCTCCAGGAACCAGTGCAGGGCTTCCTCTTCGTCCTGTGGCACACCCTTGCCCTGCAGGTACAGTCGACCGAGGTTGACCTGGGCCGGGGCAAAGCCCTGCTTGGCGGCCTGTTCGTAGAGCGTCGCCGCGCGTTCGAGGTCGGGCATCACCGCGATCCCTTTCTGGTAGAGCACCCCGAGGTTGGTCAGCGCCAGCGGGTCGCCCTGGGTCGCCGCCAGTTCGTACAGGCGCGCGGCGCGGTACTCGTTGCGTTCCACCCCGGTGCCGGTTTCGAACAACCAGCCGAGAAACGCCTGGCCGCGCGGGTGCTTCTGCTCGGCGGCGGTGCGCGCCCAGTGCACGGCGAGCTGGTCGTCGCGGGGGACGCCCCTGCCGGCCTGGTAGCGACTGGCCATCTCCACCTGGCAGTTGGCCGAGCCGAGTTCCGCCGCGCGGTGGTAATACTGGGTGGCCACGGATTCGCTGGCCTCGACGCCCAAACCGTTGGACGTCAGGTGCGCGAGGCGCTCCAGCGCCTCGATGCGGTTCTCGTGTCCCGGGGTGCGCGCAACGATCTCGTATTGCTCGAGGGCGATCTCGTACTGCCCCTTGTCCAGGGCGTCGCGGGCCAGGCTGATCGCCGGGGTGGGCGGAGGCGCCGGTGCGGCCGGTGGCGGTTTGGCTTTTTCAGAGGCGCAGGCGAACAGAAACAGGGCCAGGGCCAGGACGGTCGCGTGGCGCGTCATCCGTGCTCTCCCGTTCACCCGGTCACCCCTCAGGCGGAAAGGGTGCTGGCGATGCGGTCCAGGGCGTCGGCGAGGATTTCCTTGCCGGTCGCAAAGGACAGGCGCGCGCACCCGGGCGTGCCGAACGCGCTGCCGGGCACCACGGCGACGCCCGCCTCGGTGAGCAGGTGCTCGGCGAAGCTGATGTCGTCGTCGGTGCCGGGGGTGGAGTCGATGGCTTCGGTGACGTCCGGGAAACAGTAGAAGGTGCCGTCGCCCGGTTCGCAGCGGAAGCCGGGAATCGCGTTCAGCCGCTCGACCACGAAGTCGTGGCGCTCGCGGAAGGCCTTCAGCATTTCCTGGACGCAGTCCTGGGACCCCTCGAGGGCGGCCTGGGCGGCAACCTGCGCGATGGAGGTCGGGTTCGAGGTGCTCTGGGACTGCACTTTCTTCATGGCCCCGATCAGCTTCGCGGGGCCACCGGCGTAGCCGATCCGCCAGCCGGTCATGGAATAGGCCTTGGAGACCCCGTTCAGGACCATGGTGCGGTCATAAAGGTCCGGGCACACCATGAGGATGTTGGAGAACGGCTCGTCGGCCCACAGGATGTGCTCGTACATGTCATCGGTGGCGACGATCACGTCCGGGTATTTCAGCAGCACTGCGGCGAGTCCTTCGAGTTCGGCACGGGTATACGCCATGCCGGAGGGGTTCGAGGGGCTGTTGAGCACCACCAGCCGGGTGCGTTCGGTGATCGCGTCATCGAGTTGCTCAGGGCTGATCTTGAAGCGCTGCTGCAGGGTGGTGGGCACGATGACCGGTTTGGCCCCGGCGATGATCACCATGTCCGGGTAGGACACCCAGTAGGGCGCCGGGAT
>JBFGWM010000038.1:0-15541 GCA_041588495.1 Pseudomonadales bacterium
GACCCCGCGGTGACTTCCGATTACCGGCTCAAGATTCCGGAACAGAACCTCGACAAGCTCAGCGTTTGCGAGGCATCGGTTCCGGTCTTTCAGAAGTGGGTGGAATCTCTTCCCAAGGCGAACATCGGGGAGACCTCCCGGCAGGTCTACACCACGGTCGAGGAACTCGGCCACCTCGTGGTCGACAGCGCCACCCGCCTCCAGCTCCTGGAACTGATCCGCGACCCGGTACACTATGTCTGCGAGGCCCTCGGCAAGCACTTCCTGAACCAGCCGGCACTGCTGAAGGAAAAACAGCTCAAGGTGGCCAATCTGGCCCAGGCGTTGCAGGCCGACCTTGCCCTCGGCTACAAGGCGGCCGTACTGCAGCAGGTCGGCATCGCCCGGCCCGGTGACAAGCTCCTCGCCAAGGCCATCCACCGCGCCATTACCGAGCTTTCACGGACCCTGCTGCGCTCCTGCCAACTTTACGCCGCCGCCCCGGACAATGTCTGGCTGGACCTGCACCAGCTCTACAAGATTGCCGAGGAGAAAGACCTGCTGGATGTCTTCGTGAACGAGGACACCAACCGCTGGCAGACCCAGACCAATGTTGGCGGGGCCTACAAGCGGGCACTGATGCTGGGTTGCTGCCGGCCCAACCAGTTGCGCCAGCGCGACCTGCAGAACACGTACAACGCCATCGAGTTGTGGACCGACCGGGTAGAAATCCACGACCACGGCAAGGCCGATGACCTGTTCAGCTTCGACATCGAACAGGATTTGCCACCCGCCTACCGGGGGCTGGCTGCCGAGATCCATTCGGAACATTCCTGGCGGGGCATGGACACCTCGAAGCTGGTCACGGCCCTGGACATCTACTCCCATACCGTGGCCTCCGGCGCCTCGGCGCAAAACAATCCGGACGCCGCCAACGTACCGGAGGACATCACGCCCCAGGTGCTCGACCACCTGGCCAGCGCATGGGGCGTGATGTCGGAACGCGCCTTCAGCCGGCGCGAGGCGGGCGCTGCCGTCACCCTCTGTGTCGGACTCACCGCGGTCCAGTACTTCGTGGCCGGCATGATCGACTTCGACATCCAGATGGCCGGGGGCGTCACCCTGTCCCTGGAGAACAGCAAATCGAACCCGTTTCTCAACGAGGACAGCACGCCGCGCGGGCGGACCATGGCCCACGGCCAGGCGGGCGGCCCGGAAGATCCCTGGGGCGGCGCCTTTGATGCGGGCGGCGGCGGGTTCAAGGACATCAACGTGGACATGCTGGAGCGCATCCTGGGCGGCAGCGCCGGCGGGGGTTCGGAAGCCGCGCCAGGCAAGGGCCCCAAGGTCTCGCGCCGCGAGCAACTCGAGGCGATGGCCGACGAGGAAGCCACACACCCCCTCTACGAGGTCAAGGTGGTCAACACCAGTCCCGGCGGCTATTGCGTGGACTGGGAGGATCAGGCATCGGAGCGCATCCAGGACGGCCAGATCGTCGGTCTCCGCGAGGAGGGCGAGGCCAGTTGGGGTATCGGTGTCATCCGCTGGATCCAGCGGCGTGACGTCAAGCACCTGCGTACGGGAATCGAACTGATTTCGGCAAATGCCTTTGGCTGCGGCGCTGCCGTGTTGCACAAGGACCGGCCCAAGCTGGAATTCATGCGCGCGCTCGAGATTCCGGAGATGGACGCCGTGAACCTGCCGGCAACGCTGATTGTACCCAACGTCCCCTTCCGCCCCGGCAACAAGGTCTACATCAACCGCATGGGCACCATCACCAAGGCGGTCCTCAACGAGACGATCAAGAGCACCGGCTCGTTCAACCAGTTCCAGTTCACGGTGTTGGCCGTTGGCGGACAGGACACCGAAACCCAGGTCGACCAGGAGGAAGGGGGTGACGAGAAGGCCCCCAAGAGCGACGCCCCGGATGATTTCGATTCGCTCTGGTCCGACCTTTAGGCCGCGTCGCGGCTATCCGCGATGTCGGCGAATGCGCTAACATTGCGGCCCATGCACCGAATCGCCCGGTAAGCCCTGTCGCATGAGCAAAGACGACGACATCGTTCACCTGCTGTTACTCTGCGAAACCCAGAATGACGGGGAGCACCTGGTCAGCCTGCTGCGTAACGCGGGCTTCGCCACGCGCGCCCATCACGTGGCCGGGACAGACGACCTGAACTCGGCGGTGGCGGAAAAGAGCTGGGACCTGTTTCTCACCCGTCCGGAAGCCAACGGCGTCAGCGCGGACGCCGCCCTCGACGTCGTCCGCAAGTCGGGCCGCGATGTTCCGGTTATCATTCTCGCCGACGACAATGAATCTGAGACCGTCACCACGGGCCTGCGCAACGGCGCCCGGGACGTGGTGCCGAACGGCGAGGAGGAACGCCTGATCCTCGTGGTGCGGCGGGAACTCGCATGCCACACCGAGCGCAAGCGCCGCGCACTCGCCGAGCAATCCCTTGACGAAACCGACAAGCGTTGCCAGTTGCTCCTGCACAGTTCCCGCGAGGCGATCGCCTACGTGCACGAGGGCATGCACATCTATGCCAACGAGGCATACCAGGAAATGTTCGGCTACGAGGACCCGGAGGAACTGGAATGTACCCCGCTGGTTGACCTCGTCAACGAGGGTCTCGACACCCTCAAGGCACGACTGAAGAAGGTAGGTTCCGGCGAATCCTCCGAAGAGGAGTTCGATTGCGGCGGAACCCGCGCAGACGACAGCAACTTCAAGATGCGGGTGTTCCTGTCGCCGGCCCGCTATGACGGCGAGGCCTGCATCCAGATCCTGATTCGCACGGTCACGGTCGACGAGGCCGCGCTGGCCGAGAAATTGCGCGAGATTTCCAGTCACGACCAGCTCACCGGCCTGCACAACCGGCCGTACTTTCTCGAGCAGCTCAAGAGCACCGTGGAGGCTTCCGCCAAGGGCGGCGGCAACAAGAGCCTGTTCTATATCAGTCTCGACCAATTCGACACGGTTCGCACCGAGATCGGCATCGCCGGTTCGGACAAAGTTTTGACGGACTTCGCGACCCTGCTCACCAAGAAGTCGAGCAAGAGTGATACCGTGGCCCGCTTTGCCGACGACGTGTTTACGTTGATCAGCAGCATCGAGGACGGGGAAGCCGCCCAGGAGTGGGGAGAGTCTCTGCGGGCTGATATCGAGGGGCACCTGTTCGAGGTCGACAAAAGGACCGTGCAACTGACCGCAAGCATTGGCATCGCCGCGATCGACAAGTTCTGTCCCAGCGCCAATGACGCGGTGACCCGCGCGCACACCGCCTGCGAGCGGGTCCGCGGGACGGACAAGAAAGGCAACGGGGTTTCCTTCTACGATCCCGCGAAAGAAGGCGCCGGCGGCAGCGTCAGCGCAGTGGAAAAGCTGCAGCGCGCCATCGAGGGCGAGCGCTTCAAGATCATGTTCCAGCCGATTATCAACCTGCGTGGCGAGGGTGGCGAGAACTACGAGGCCACCATGCGCATGCTCGACGAGGAATCGGAGGAGGAACTGCCCCCCGGCCAGTTCCTGGAAATCGCCGCCGAGGCCGGCCTCGGCGACAAGGTGGACCGTTGGGCGACCCTGAATTGCATCAAGACCCTCGCGGGACACCGCGCCAAGGGTCACAGCACGACGCTGTTCATCAACCTGACCCATGCATCACTGACCGATCCCAAGTTCGCGGAATGGGTCGGGGTGGCCATCAAGTCCGCAAAGCTCCCCGCGGGAAGCGTGGTGTTCCAGTTCAAGGAATCCGAAGTCGCGAGCTACCTGAAGCAGGCCAAGGAAACGATCGAGGTGCTGCAGGGTTTCGGTTGCCGTGTCTGCGTGAAGAATTTCGGCGGCAGCGAGAACAGCAACAACATTCTCAAGCACATCGACTTCACCTACGCCAAGGTCGATGGTTCGTACACCAAGGCCCTGGACACCGACGAGGGCAAGGACCGTCTCAAGGAACTGGTAAGCGGACTCCGCGAGGCCGAGAAGACGATCATCGTACCCATGGTCGAGAACGCGAACGTGATATCCATGCTCTGGCAAACCGGGGTGAATTACATCCAGGGTTACTACCTGCAGGCGCCCAGCACCGAGATGGATTTCAACTTCGAAAGCGAAGAGTAGGCAGGCTTTCCGCTCAGTCCTCTCCGGCCACCGTGTCGGCCTCGTGAAAACCGAGCAGGTATAAGATTCCATCCAGGCCCAGTGTCGAGATGGCGTGCTGGGCGGATTCCTTCACCACCGGCTTGGCGCGAAAAGCGATCCCCAGTCCGGCAATACTCAGCATCGGCAGATCGTTGGCCCCGTCGCCCACCGCGATCACCTGTTCCAGCTTGATCCCTTCCCGTGCCGCGATCTCCTGCAGCAGTTCGGCCTTGCGGGCACCGTCGACGATCGGCTCGGTGACCTCGCCCGTAACCCGTCCATCGACGATACAGAGTTCATTGGCATGCACGTGGTCGATGCCAAGTTTTTCCTGCAGGCGCCGCCCGAAATAGGTAAACCCCCCGGACAGGATCGCGGTCCGGTAACCGACAGAGCGCAGGGTCGTAATCAGTTTCTCGGCACCCTCGGTAAGTGGCAGGCGATCCGCGATCTCCTCGAGAACCCGTTCGTCCAGGCCCTTCAGCAGGGCGACACGACGGCGGAAACTTTCCGCGAAGTCGAGTTCGCCGCGCATCGCCGCCTCGGTGATTTGCGCAACCTCCTCGCCCACCCCGGCGGCATCCGCCAGTTCGTTGATGACTTCCGTCTCAATCAGCGTGGAATCCATGTCGAATGCCACCAGGCGCCGGTTGCGACGGAAAACCGTGTCCTCCTGGAACGCGATATCGACATTCAGGCGGTTGGCGATCTCCAGGAACTCGGCGCGCATGGCAGGACGGTCGCGCAACTGCCCGCGCACCGAGAACTCGACACAGGCACGGGTCCGCTCCTCGGGCTCATCCAGCGGTACCCGTCCGGAAAGCCGGGTAATGGTCTCTATATTGAGCTCGTAGGATCGTACGACGCTGCTGACCAGGGCGATCTGCTCGGCGGTCACCCGCCGCGCCAGCAGGGTGATGATGTGGCGGTCCTTGCCCTGGGCACGCTGCCACTCCCCGTAGCTGTCGCTGCCGACCGGCTCGAAACGCACGCTCATACCCAGTTCATGGGCCCTGAACAGGACGTCCTTCAGGATCGGCGAGGATTCTGCCGCGGGTGGAACCTCAGCGAGAATGCCCAGCAACAGGGTGTTATGGATGACCGCCTGGCCGATATCGAGAATATTGACGCCGTAACCGGCAAGAATTTCCGAGATGGAAGCGGTGATCCCGGGACGGTCGTCGCCGGAAACGTGGATCAGAATGATCTCATGCACACCGCGTCCTCCAGCGCGCCCGCGCAATAACGGGTTTTGGTCATTATCGCACATTGCCCGCACACTGCTTGTAGTAGAATGGCGACACGCCCCGCCACACGGTAATCCACATCGCGACCCATGAATTCCTCCCTGGTCCGCAAGATCACCCTGGGTACCGCCTGCGCAGTCTCCCTCGCCCTGGCCCTCTCCGGTCTTGGCGCCGCGTACCTGCTTGCCGAACACCTGCGCGAGCAGACCCGCGCTGTTGCGAGCACCGTGCTCAGTCAGACCGCCTCGGCAGCCGCAAAGCTGGCGTTATCCAATGACCTGCTGGGAATGAACCTGCTCCTTTCGCGGCTGGTGGAGAATCCGTCGGTCCGCAGCGCGCAGGTGTTCGGTGTCGACAATCGCCTGCTCGCCCAGGCCGGACCTTCGCCCGAATTACAGCCCGGTGTCGCGGTCGGAACCACGGAGCAACGGCCCGAGCCAGGGGCCCGCGTGTTTCTCGCGCCGATCACTTACGAGGACGTGGTTGCCGGTCACCTGCGCATGACCTGGGACACCCGTCCCGGGGACGAGGCCCTGCGCAGTGCGCTGACGGTTTACGCAATGCTGGCGGGTGCCATGGTCCTGCTGTGCTGTGGCCTGGCGTGGCGGTTCGCGACCCGCCTGACCCACACCCTGCAACGTACCCACGAGGCGCTGGACGTGTCCCAGGACGCGGCCGATGCCGGCAGCGATGAACTACGCCGCCTGGCCCACCGGGTCGATGTCCTGCTGGCAGAGCACACCGCCGAATCCGCACAGGACGTGGAGGACGACGCGGGTACGGAAACCCATGATCGGATTGAAGCCCGGAATTGCACCCTGCTGGTCATCGAGCCCTTTGACCTGCACAGCCTGATGGACCGCTTCGAGCCCGAACAGATCAACCGCGTATTGCGACGCAGTTACGAGCAGATTCGGCAGTGCGCCGCGCTGTACGCGGGAGACCTGTGCCGCATCGAGCACAATCGCGTGCTGGTCCTGTTCAATGACCGCGACGGGCAGGAAGCACGCGCATTCCGCGCCACCTGCTGCGCACAATTGTTCGGCATGCTCATGGTCAAGGTCCGCCAGCAGAAAACCGAACGCAGTATGCCGCCGGTCACGTTCCGGTCCCTGGTGCAGGAAGGACGCGTTGCCGTCCCACCGGGCGGACTGGCGGGCGTGCCCCTGGATCAACTGGATCCGGCCGCACGCGCGCTCATCAATATCGCGGCGCGCCTGCTGCACCTCGGCGAAGCCGATGAGACCCTGCTCGATGGGGAGGTCATGCACGCACCGGAAATTGGCGAACGGGTCGAGACCGGTGAACCGCGCCGCGGGCAGGTTCGCGAATCCTCGAACCCGGTACAGCTTTACCCGGTGATCGCCCTGTCACCCGCCTACCAGATTCTGCTGGAGCGGCAGACCGAAAACCTGTTGTACTCGCGCGCGCTTTAAACGTTTTTACGCGGGATTCCGTGACCCTGTACGTATTCACCGGCCACGCGCTTCTGTATCAGACTGGACGTGTTTACTCGGTCTCCAGCGCCTCGACCTTCTGAAAACCGCGTGGCAGTTTCTGCCCGCGACGACCACGCTCACCGACGTAGGCCTCCAGGTCCGCACGCTTCAGGTTCAGGTGCCGCTTGCCGGACCGCACCACCAGTTGCTGGTCCGGGCCGCATGCCGCCACGTCGACCACGTATTCCTCGCGTGCCTCGACGCGCTTGCCGGGAATACCGATGATCTTGTTTCCCTTGCCCCGGGACAGCACCGGCAACTCTCCCGCCGGGAACGCCAGCATGCGGCCTTCCGTGGTCACGGCGACGACCAGCGCTGATTCCGGGTCGCGCACGGGTACCGGGGCCAGGACCCGCCCACCACGCGGCAGGTTGAGTAACGATTTACCGTTGCGATTGCGGGTCAGCAGGTCGGCGACCCGCACGATGAATCCGTACCCGGCGTCCGAGGCAATCAGCCACTGCTCGCTGTCATCACCGGTCACAACGCCCCGGAAACTCGCCCCGGAGGGCGGATTCAGGCGTCCGGTCAGCGGCTCGCCCTGCCCCCGTGCGGAGGGCAGGGAATGTCCGGGCAGGGAATACACGCGCCCGGTCGAATCCAGGAAATGCACCGCCTGGGTGGTCCGACCCGCTGCCGAAAGGAAATATCCGTCGCCTGACTTGTAATTGAGCTCAGCCGGGTCGATGTCATGTCCGCGCGCCGCGCGAACCCAGCCCTTCTTGGAGAGCACGACCGTGATCGGCTCGCTGGATACCAGGTCGGTTTCGGCGAGGGCGCGGGCCTCCTCACGGGCGACGATGGGCGAGCGGCGCGCATCCCCAAAGGTTTCCGCATCGGCTTTCAGCTCGTTGCGAACCAGGGTGCGCAGCCGGTTCCGCGATCTCAGGGTTTTCTCCAGCTTCGCCCGCTCTGCCTCGAGTTCGTCCTGCTCCCCGCGAATCTTCATTTCCTCGAGCTTCGCCAGGTGGCGCAACTTGAGTTCGAGGATCGCCTCGGCCTGGCGGTCGCTGAGGGAGAACCGCTTCATGAGCACCGGCTTCGGGTGGTCCTCGTTGCGGATGATGGCGATCACCTCGTCGATGTTCAGGTAGGCGACCAGCAGGCCCTCGAGGATATGCAGGCGGTCGAGCACCTTGTCCAGGCGCCACTGCAGGCGTCGGCGCACGGTCTCGGTGCGGAACTCCAGCCATTCCTTGAGCAGGCCGACGATGTTGCGCACGCTGGGCCGCCCGTCGAGGCCGATCAGGTTCATGTTGACCCGGTAGGTGCGTTCGAGGTCAGTGGTCGCGAACAGGTGCGCCATGAGGACATCGACATCGATGCGGTTGGAACGCGGCACGATGACGAGGCGCGTGGGGTTCTCGTGATCGGATTCGTCACGCAGGTCCGCCACCATGGGCAGCTTCTTTGCCTGCATCTGCTGGGCGATCTGTTCCAGCACGCGCGCTCCGGACACCTGGTGCGGCAACGCGGTGACGATGATGTCTCCCGCCTCGCGGGTGTAGATCGCGCGCATGCGAATGCTGCCGCGACCGGTCCGGTACATGTCCAGCAGGTCGCCGGGCGGGGTGATGATCTCGGCCTCGGTGGGATAGTCGGGACCCGGCAGCAACGGGTGCAGTTCCTCGACTGTCGTCTTAGGGTGCTCCAGCAGGTGGATGCACGCGGCGGCGACCTCGCGCAGGTTGTGGGGCGGAATGTCGGTCGCCATGCCCACCGCGATCCCCGTGGTGCCGTTGAGCAGGACGTTGGGCAGGCGCGCCGGCATGACGGCCGGTTCCTCAAGGGTGCCATCGAAGTTGGGCACCCATTCCACGGTTCCCTGGCCGAGTTCGGAGAGCAGCACCTGGGCGTACGCCGCGAGCCGCGCCTCGGTATAACGCATGGCGGCGAACGATTTCGGATCGTCGGGGGATCCCCAGTTGCCCTGTCCGTCGACCAGCGGGTAGCGGTACGAGAACGACTGCGCCATCAGCACCATCGCCTCGTAACACGCGGAGTCGCCATGGGGGTGGAACTTGCCGAGCACGTCGCCCACGGTGCGGGCCGACTTCTTGAACTTGGCGCCGGCGCGCAGTCCGAGCTCGGACATCGCGTATACGATGCGCCGTTGCACCGGCTTGAGACCGTCACCGATAGCGGGAAGTGCGCGATCGAGAATGACGTACATGGAGTAGTCCAGGTACGCTTTCTCGGTGTACTCGCGCAGGGGAAGCTGCTCGGTGCCGTCTTCGAGCAGAGTCGTTTCCGTCATTGGCGGTTCATCCGATCATTTGTGTGGGAACTGTACGCACGCTGCGGGACACGTTACACGTCCGCCAGGTTGCCGAATTTCTCCAGCCAGGCCTTGCGGTCCGCAGCACGTTTCTTGGCCAGCATCATGTCCATCTTCTGCAGGGTGCCGTCACCCGCTTCCATGGCCAGACGCACCAGGCGGCGGGTATCCGGCGCCATGGTGGTCTCGCGCAACTGCAGGGGATTCATTTCACCGAGTCCCTTGAAACGCTGCACATTCACCCGGCCCTTTTTCTTTTCTGCCGCGATGCGGTCGAGCACGCCCTGTTTCTCGGCATCATCGAGCGCGTAATAGACTTCCTTGCCGACGTCGATGCGGTACAGGGGCGGCATGGCCACGTAGACGTGACCCTCCTCGACCAGCTTGCGGAAGTGGCGCACGAACAATGCGCACAGCAGGGTGGCAATGTGCAGGCCGTCGGAATCGGCGTCGGCAAGGATGCAGACCTTGCCGTAACGCAATGCGGACAGGTCGGTGGCAGCGGGTTCCACGCCGATCGCGACCGAGATGTCATGCACCTCCTGGGATGCAAGGATTTCCGTCGACTCGACTTCCCAGGTATTGAGTATCTTGCCACGCAGCGGCATCACCGCCTGGAACTCGCGGTCGCGGGCCTGCTTGGCGGAACCGCCGGCCGAGTCCCCCTCCACCAGGAACAATTCGGTACGGGTGACGTCCGTGCTGGAACAGTCCGCCAGCTTGCCGGGCAATGCCGGACCGCTCGCGATCTTCTTCCGCGCGACCTTGCGCCCGGCCCGGAGCCGGCTCTGGGCATGGCTGATGGCGAGTTCCGCGAGGCGTTCCGCGGCGGCCGTGTGCTGGTTGAGCCACAGGCTGAACGCATCCTTGACCACCCCCGAGACGAAAGTGGCACATTCACGTGAGGACAGGCGTTCCTTGGTCTGCCCGGAAAACTGCGGGTCGGCGAGTCGCGCGGACAACACGTAGCAACAGTTCACCCAGAGGTCATCCGCGGTCAGTTTCACACCACGCGGCAGCAGGTTGCGGAACTCGCAGAACTCGCGCATCGCCTCCAGCAGACCACTGCGGAAACCGTTGACGTGGGTGCCACCCTGGGGCGTGGGGATCAGGTTCACGTAGCTTTCGGTGACCACCTCGCCGCCTTCCGGGAGCCACAGCACCGCCCAGTCCACGGCCTCGTGCTTCGCCGCCATGGAACCGGTGAACGGTTCCTCGGGCAGCTGCTCCCAGGATTGCAGTGACGACTTCAGGTACTCGCTGAGACCGTTCTCGTACTGCCATTCCTCGCTGCGCCCACTGCCCTCGTCGCGGAAGCTGACGCGCAGCCCCGAGCACAGCACCGCCTTGGCCCGCAACAGGTGGGTGAGTCTCGCCACCGAGAACTGCGCGGAATCGAAATATTTCGGGTCGGGCCGGAACCACAGGCTGGTGCCGGTATTGCGCTTGCCGACACTGCCGACCACTTCGAGATCGCCGACCTTGTCGCCGTCGCGGAAACACATCCGGTATTCCTGGCCGCCGCGCCGGATGGTGACTTCCAACTCGCTGGACAGGGCATTCACCACGGAAACCCCCACCCCGTGGAGCCCGCCCGAGAACTGGTAGGCGCGATTGGAGAACTTGCCGCCCGCGTGGAGGCGGGTGAGGATCAGCTCGACACCCGGAACCTTTTCCTCCGGGTGAATATCGACAGGCATACCGCGGCCGTCGTCGTCGACCCGCATGGAGCCGTCACGAAGCAGGGTCACCTCGATATTCCTGGCGTGCCCGGCGAGCGCCTCATCGACGCTGTTGTCGATGACCTCCTGCGCAAGGTGGTTTGGACGCGAGGTGTCGGTATACATCCCGGGGCGCTTGCGCACCGGGTCGAGACCGCTCAGTACCTCGATGGATTCCGCAGTGTAGGCTTCCGCAGTCATGGGTACGCCGGACTTCCTTTCCTTGCCCATAGCGTTCGATTATATGCAGGCGGGGATTGAATCAGGAAGACTTGACCGGGACGGGAATGCGAAAAAAGTTGAGCATGGCGGGAATCCAGCGCTCGAAATGATCGAAACCGTGGGACCCGCCCGCCTCGATAATGCCCCGAGACGCCGCATACTTGGCGACCGCCTGGTTGTAATCCAGCGTCTCGTCCCCGGTCTGGACCATGTACATCAAATTGGCGGGGCGCGTCACCTCGACCTCGAGGGCGCGCAGCTGCTCCACGTGCTCGGGCCGGAGCTCGTAATGTTCCTCCGTGTACAGGTTGGCGTTATCTCCAAGGTAATCCAGCAGCAGTTCATAGGGACGCACCGCGGGGTTGATCAGTACCGCGCGCAGGTCATGGTTCTCGGCAAGCCAGGTGGCGTAGTAGCCGCCCAGGGAACTGCCCACCAGGAGCGGCCTGCGCGGAAGCAACGGACGGATGGTGTCTTCAAGCAGTGCCGCGGCGCGCTCCGGCTCCCACGGCAGGTCAGGCACCCGGTAATCGATGGCGACACCGTAGGCGGAAATGTACTCGCCAAGTGCGCGCGCCTTCCATGACTGGGGCGAACTGTTGAAGCCGTGGATATACAGGACCAGCGGCGCGTTCTCGAGATCCATGGTACGGGAGCCGGCAGGGTCCGGCGCCTAGTATCCCTTGACCGAGTAATCGACCTCGAAGCGGAACCCGGTGACCCGCGAGACCCCCGTACTGATCGATCCGTCGGGATGCAGTTCCAGCCAGCGGTAACCCGGCGCCTTGTCGTCAGCCTGGAATTCATCGCTTCCGGGCTTGAACTGCACGCTGCTGGACGGGCTGGCCAGCATGCGCACGGCATCGCGCTGCTGGTCGTACTCCTGGTGGATGTGACCCCACAGGATTGCGCGCACGTTGTCATGGGAGTCGATCACGTCGAACAGTTCCGCGGGATTCTGCACGCCCAGCGGATCCAGCCAGCGGCAATGGATGGGCACCGGCTGGTGATGGAAACTCACCAGGCTGTGGGTTTCCGGCTGCTCTTCGAGGCATTGCGCGAGAAACTCCAGTTCACCCGCCCCGAGGCGCCCGGGAACCTTGCCGGGAATGGTCGAATTCAACAACACCAGCTGCCAGTGCTTGCGCCGCACCAGGCGCGCCAGCGCCGGTGAGCTCTCGCCCAGCACCTCCCGCATGACCTCGAGGCGGTCGTGATTGCCGGGAAACCAGTAGGTCGGCACGTTGAAACGATCGAGACGCTCGCGGAGAAAACGATAGGATTCAGCGGACCCATCCTGGGAAAGGTCGCCGGTTGCCAGGATGAGGTCAGGTTCGGGATATTCCTCGGCAACCAGGTCGAGCACGCGACACAGGCTGTCGCGGGTATCCAGTCCGAGCAGGCGTCCGTCCGGTTCCTGGAACAGATGACAGTCGGTTACCTGGACGATCCGCAGCGTCTGGTCATCGGCCAATAGTCAGATCCATCCCGCGTTTTTTATTCTGATGTCCGTCGCGCGGCGGACAGTGTCACCGGTGCGTCCGCGTCGCGTCGGGTTCCCGTGAACCGCCGCGAAGGGTTACGGCATTTACCTATCGCGCCACGGTGAGCGGATACTCATCCATGCTTCCGCATTCGAGGCACAACTGCAACCAGTCCGAAAGGAACCGGTTGATTTCCATTTTCTCGTTGGGCTGGCGCATCTGCCGGTTGGGGTAGGCATAGGAGGGCTGGAAACTCCCGGCGCCCTGGTAGTCGATGACCTCGGCCATGCGCGCATCGTGATAAACCCGCACCTGCACCCGGGGCGGGTCACACAGCGGCGTCACGCCGGAAACCTGGCTGACCATGAGCACGCTGGTATACCGCGAGGATTCGATGACCGAGAAGAGAATAACAGTGGAGTCACCGTCGCCCACGCATCCCACGCGCAGGCGGAACTCGGTCCCCGCGTCCATTTCCGGGACGATTTTCATCAGGCGCGCGTAGTTCGTCTCGCACTCGGCGTGGAGACCGGATACGTCGGGAACGTATTTCCTGCGCGATCGCCCGTCCAATTCAGTTTTCCTCATTCCCGGTCCAGCCACCGAGCACGCAGCTCGTCGCGGTGCTGCTGGAACCATTGCAGGGCAATTATAGTTGCCGCATTGCTGATACGCCCCCCGGCCAGCATTTCCGCCGCCTCGGCACTGCCGATACGACAGACGCGGATGTCCTCTCCTTCCGCGGCGAGACCGTGCACACCGCCCGCATCTTCCGAGTTCACACGCCCCGCGTACACGTGCATGGACTCGGTACTGATGCCGACGCTGGCCATGTAACGGCACACCGGCTCGAGATCGGTAACCTCGCAACCGGCTTCCTCGAGCGCCTCGCGACGCGCCACGTCCTCGGGTGACTCGCCCGGATCGATAATCCCGGCAACCATTTCCAGTTGCCACGGCCCGTTCGCGTCTTCCGCCGCCGCGATGCGGAACTGCTCGATCAGGACCAGGCAGTCCGCACCGGGGTCATACATCAATACCGCGACCGCGGGTCCGCGTCGCACCACCTCGCGGCGCAATGCAACGCTCCAACCCCCAGTGTACAGGCGATGACGCAGGTGCACGATGTCCAGGGTCGCAAAACCACGGTACGCGGTTTCGGTGGACAGCACCTCGAAGTGCTCCGACCCCTGGAGACGCTCGATTCCCCGCGCGCCCGGACGCATGGCGAGTTCCCTCACCAGGTCGAGACATCGCTGCCTCAGTGTCGCAAACGACGCCGCGGAAGCCGTGCCCACGGACTCCCAGCAACGGCATTCGCAGGGCAGGTTCGTCCTCGCGACCGCGTCCGCAGCGTGCGGGTCCAGCGCGATGACCAGATCCGCCTCCGACAGCATATTTTCGGCAAAGGACTCAGGGGTCGTGGGCTGCGCGTCCGCACCCAGTTCCACGAGAATCCCGCAGGTGGTTTCTGACGGTGGGGAAGCGTGCAGTTCGGCGCAACGCCAGGTGCATTGCGCGCGGGCATAAAATTCCAGCCAGCAGGCAACAACAAACGGGGCGTCGTCATCACCGGACCCGACCAGCAGGACGTGCGGCACTCCATCCGTCATTGCCGCGCGCCGCCGTTCAGACCTTGTGGTAGAGGTCGCTGCCCGAGTCGCGGAACTCCGCGGACTTTTCCTTCATGCCACTTTCGACGGCATCCGGAATCTCGTTGATACCCTGTTGCGCGGCGTACTCGCGCACTTCCTGGGTGATCTTCATCGAACAGAACTTCGGCCCGCACATGGAGCAGAAGTGGGCAACCTTGGCGGAATCCTTCGGCAACGTGGCATCGTGATAGGCGCGGGCGGTATCGGGATCGAGGCCGAGGTTGAACTGGTCCTCCCAGCGAAACTCGAAGCGGGCCTTGGAAAGCGCATTGTCGCGCTGCTGGGCCGCCGGGTGTCCCTTGGCAAGGTCAGCCGCATGAGCCGCGATACGGTAGGCAATGATGCCCTGCTTGACGTCGTCGCGGTCCGGCAGGCCGAGGTGTTCCTTGGGGGTGACGTAACACAGCATGGCCGTACCGAACCAGCCGATCATCGCCGCGCCGATTGCCGAGGTGATGTGGTCGTACCCCGGGGCGATATCGGTGGTCAGCGGCCCCAGCGTGTAAAACGGCGCCTCGCGACATTCGCGCAGTTGCTTGTCCATGTTGGCCTTGACCAGGTGCATGGGCACATGGCCGGGCCCCTCGATCATGGTCTGCACGTCGTGGCGCCACGCCACACGCGTCAGTTCACCCAGTGTTTCAAGCTCTGCGAACTGGGCCTCATCGTTGGCGTCCGCGATGGAACCCGGACGCAGGCCGTCGCCCAGCGAAAAGGAGACGTCATAGGCGCGCATGATCTCGCAGATTTCCTCGAAATGGGTATAGAGGAAATTCTCCTGGTGGTGGGCAAGACACCACTTGGCCATGATCGACCCGCCACGCGAAACGATCCCGGTGAGCCGCTTCGCGGTCATCGGCACATAACGCAGCAGGACGCCGGCGTGGATGGTGAAGTAGTCGACCCCCTGCTCCGCCTGCTCGACCAGCGTGTCGCGAAACATCTCCCAGGTGAGGTCCTCGGCGACACCACCGGTCTTCTCCAGGGCCTGGTAGATCGGCACCGTGCCGATCGGAACCGGCGAATTGCGCAGGATCCACTCGCGGGTTTCATGAATGTTGCGGCCCGTGGAGAGATCCATGACGGTATCGGCGCCCCATTTGGTGGCCCAGCGCATCTTTTCGACTTCTTCGTCGATCGTGGAGGCGACCGCCGAATTCCCGATGTTGGCGTTGATCTTCACCAGGAAGTTGCGCCCGATGATCATGGGTTCAGCCTCGGGGTGATTGACGTTGCTCGGGATGATGGCGCGGCCCGCCGCCACCTCGTCGCGCACGAATTCGGGCGTGATGAACTCCGGCAGGGTGGCGCC
>JBFGWM010000039.1:0-15386 GCA_041588495.1 Pseudomonadales bacterium
GGCTTTCTCGCCTCCAGGCCGTTCGACCGCCTTGGTCTCAGCCTTGGTCTCAGCCTTGGTCTCAGCCTTGGTCTCAGCCTTGGTCTCAGCCTCCGCAGGCAGACCGGCCCGGGCCGGGTCCACCGCCGGGGCCTCCGGCGCCTCGGATTTCGCCGGTCCGTACCTGGAGCGCGCCTCGACAGGCCCTGAAAGCAGCGGCGAGGCGGCGAGCAAAAACAGGCAGATGTGGGTAATTCGTGACATGTGGAACCGCTGATCCTGCAGCCGGACGGGCGCCGGCCGGGGTCGCCATCTTCCGCCAGAACGCCGCGGAACTCAATGGCCGCGGGGCCGTCCCGAACTCGAAAAACGACCGCTTTTGGCTATGCTTGTATGGATCGTCAACACTGTCAGGTCCGCGGGGCCATCATGTCCGCCCCGCTTCCTTCAACCGGGTCCCAAGGAAACTAAGATGGCAACAACAGTCGAGAAATCCATCCAGATCAACGCCGATGTGGATACTGTATTCAACACGATCACCACGGAAGAATTTCTCAAGGCCAAGTACGAGAAACTCGGCGCGCGCAACTTCAAGCTGGTCGAGCACAGCTCCGACGGCGGCGGCGCGCGGGTCAAGTACGAGCGCGAGGCGCCTGCCGAGGCACCGGCCGCGCTGAAGAAGTTCGTGGGCGACTGGACCGGCGTGAAATCCGACGATACCTGGACCGGCTCGGTCGGTGGCGAACGCAACTGCAAGATGGCCATGGAGCTCGAGGCGCCGGTGAAGATGTCGGCCACCACCAAGCTGACCCCCAACGGCGACTCCACCACGATGGCCGTGTCGACCACGGTCAACTGCGGCATCCCCCTCGTCGGCAAGAAGCTGGAGGCCTTCGCCGCCCAGAACGTCGAGTCGGAAATGCAGGACGACCTGGACTTCACCAAGCAGTTCATCGAAAAGGGCTGACCCCCGCGGACTCCCGCCCCTGCCCGGCGGCAGGGGCGGCTTCGCCCGCCGCGCCGTAGCGGCACCCATCTGGTGTATAATCCCCGGCCGTTTTCCAGGCCGTTCGCAATTCATGACCCCGGTAGCAAAACAGGCGGCCCTGCGCCGCACCTTCGGCATCATCTCGCACCCGGATGCCGGCAAGACCACCATCACCGAGAAACTCCTGCTGTTCGGCAATGCCATCCAGCTGGCGGGCACGGTGAAGGCGCGCAAGTCCGGCCGCCACGCGACATCTGACTGGATGGAGCTGGAGAAGCAGCGCGGGATCTCGGTCACCACCTCGGTGATGCAGTTCCCCTATCGCGGCAAGGTGGTCAATCTCCTCGACACCCCGGGCCACGAGGACTTTTCCGAGGACACCTACCGGACCCTGACCGCGGTGGACTCCGCGCTGATGATCATCGACGGCGCCCGCGGCGTGGAATCGCGCACCATCAAGCTGATGGACGTGTGCCGCATGCGCGACACGCCCATCGTCACCTTCGTCAACAAGCTGGACCGCGAGATCCGCGACCCCATCGAACTGCTCGACGAGGTCGAGACAGTTCTGGATATCCAGTGCGCACCGGTCACCTGGCCCATCGGCATGGGCAAGCAGTTCAAGGGCATCTACCACCTGCTCGAGGACCGAATCTATCTCTACAAGCATGGGCGCGGCCACGTTGCCGAGGAATCCGAGACCATTGACGGTCTCCACAACCCGGACGCCGATGCGGCCCTGGGCGAATACGCGGAGGAATTGCGCGACGCCATCGAGCTGGTGCGCGGAGCCTCCCACGAGTTCGATCTCGACACCTACCGCGCCGGGCGCCTGACCCCGGTGTTCTTCGGCACCGCGCTGGGCAACTTCGGCGTCCGCGAGATGCTCGACGGCTTCGTCGAGTGGGCCCCGGGCCCGCAGCCGCGGGACTGCGACCTGCGCCCGGTACAGCCCGCGGATGAACAGTTCAGCGGATTTGTTTTCAAGATCCAGGCCAACATGGACCCCAACCACCGCGACCGTATCGCCTTCCTGCGGGTATGCTCGGGACGCTACGAGCGCGGCATGAAGATGCGTCACGTGCGCCTCGGCAAGGAGGTGCGCATTGCTGACGCGGTGACCTTCCTGGCCGGGGAACGCGATCACGTCGAGGAGGCCTGGCCAGGCGACATCATCGGCCTGCACAACCACGGCACCATCCAGATCGGCGACACCTTCACCGGGGGCGAGGAATTCCGATTCTCGGGGATCCCCAATTTCGCCCCGGAACTGTTCCGCCGCGTGGTGCTGAAGGACCCGCTGAAGAGCAAGCAGCTGCGCAAGGGCCTGACCCAGCTGTCCGAGGAAGGCGCGGTGCAGGTGTTCATGCCGCTGGCCAACAACGACCTCATCGTCGGCGCGGTCGGCGTGCTGCAGTTCGACGTGGTCGCCTTCCGCCTGCGCGACGAATACCGGGTCGACTGCATCTACGAGAATGTGAACGTGCACACCGCGCGCTGGGTGCGGTCAGACGACCCCCAGAAGCTCGAGGAATTCCGCCGCAAGACCGATACCAACCTCGCCCTCGACGGCGGCGGACACCTGGCCTACCTGGCGCCGACCCGGGTCAACCTCAATCTCACCGAGGAACGCTGGCCGGATTTGCGCTTCACCGCCACCCGCGAGCACTGATCCCGGGCGCCCCGATGTGGCGCACCCTCCGGCTTGGGATTATGCTGATTCATTGCGCCCGTTTCTCGGCGCACTGGTCAAAGTTCAGTCCTGGGAGAATCACCGCATGAACCTGCCGAAAAGCGTGGAAGACGCCCTTGTCTCTGCTTCCATCACCTACAACCCGGTCGAGGAGACCGGGAGCGATGCCCTGCAGGCCGAGGATGGCAGTTCTTTCAAGCGCGAACCGGCATCGATCGCAAGGATCGTGTTCCTGCAGGGCCCCAAGGGGCACGTGCAGGCGCTGATTCCGTCGGATGCTCTACTCGATCTTTCCGCCCTGGAAGAGGCTCTGGGTGGCAAGTGCAGTGCCCTCGACGCCGAAGCGGTGAAGGCGGTTTACGCCAGCGAGGGCATGGACACCCTGCCCGGCATTCCTTCCCTGGCCGGTTTTCCGACCATCGTCGATGAAAAACTCCTGCGCCTGCCCGTGGTCTACCTGCAGTCCGGCACCGCGCACTGCCTGCTCAGGCTGGAACAGGGTGAGTTCAAGCGCCTGCTCGGTAATGTCCAGAACCTGTCCATCACCATCCCCGTGGGCAAGATCGGTCTCGACCCCGACGACCCGGAAAAGGACGTCGAGCAGATCAAGGCGGCGGTACACAACCACACCTCGCTGAAGATCAAGGAACTCATCGAGCAGACCCTCGAGATTCCGCCCATGCCGTCGAGCGCCCAGAAGATCCTCGACATCCGCAGCAGTGACGAGCCGGACATGGACGACCTGGTCAAGGTCGTGGAGAACGACCCGGCCCTGGCCGCCAAGGTGGTCAGTTACGCGGCCTCGCCGTTCTACGGTGCGCCCGGTTCCATCAAATCCGTGCAGGACGCCATCGTCCGCGTACTGGGCTTCGACCGGGTCATGAACATCTCCCTGGCACTGGCCGTGGGGCAGACCCTCAAGGTGCCCAAGGAAGCGCCCCAGGACGAACTTCCGTACTGGGAACAATCCGTGTTCTGCGCCGCGCTGATGGACAAGCTGGCGCGGGCCATGCCCGAGGATAACCGTCCCGAGCCGGGGCTCGCGTACCTGTGCGGCCTGCTCCACAACTTCGGCACCCTGATCCTGGCCCATGTGTTTCCGGAGAATTTCTCCCTGACCTGCCGCTACATCGAGGCCAGCCCGCACGTCAGCCACGCCTACATCGAGCGGCACCTGATCAGCGTCACCCGCGAGCAACTGGCCAGCGCCCTGCTGCGCCGCTGGAAGATGCCGGAACCGGTGTGCGTGGCAATCCGCAACCAGGAGAATCCCGATTACGACGGTTCCCACTACGCGTACTCGAACCTGGTGTTCCTGGCGACGCGCCTGATCAGCGAGTGGAAAACCGGCGACCTGGCGTCCTACGATGTCCCCGCGGCCCTGTACGAACAACTCGGAGTGGCCCCGGAGAAGGCGCGCAAGATCGCGGACGAGGTGCTGGAGGCCTCGGACGAACTGCGTGACGTCGCCCGGCAGATGGTGGCCTGAGAGCGCGTCAGCTCAGTCCCCCGGCACACCTGGAGCCGACAGTTCGGCCACGAGGACGTTCAGGAAGCGCGCAGCCTCGCCACCGGTCACAACCCGGTGATCAAAGGTCACCGACAGTGGCAGCACCCGTCTCGCCACCACGGCTCCGTCCACAACCCGTGGTTCCTCGCGTATCACGCCGGCACCCAGGATCGCCACCATGGGCGGAATCACCGCGGGGGTACCGTAGCGCCCCCCGATCGTCCCGAAGTTGGTCAGGGTAATCGTCGCACCGGTCATTTCCTCCGGCGGGATGGTCCGCGCCCGCACGTCCGCCCGTAAGCGCTCGACGCCCGTACGCAGGTCCTCGATGCCGCGATTGGCGACATCGCGCAGCACCGGCACGAACAGGCCGTCGCCGGTATCCACGGCGATGCCGAGATCGATGTGGCGCATGACCCGTCGCGTGCGCGCGTGGCTGTCGAACCAGCAGTTGAGGGACGGCTCGGCCAGGCAGGCGGCGCCGATGGCCCGCACCAGGCGGATGGTGGTGTCCTCGTCCGCGCCCCAGTCACCAACGTCGGCATCCTCGAACAGGCTCACCGGGACCACCTCGGCATGGGACCGCGCCATGTTCGCCGCCATCGCCCTGCGCACCCCGCGCAGGGGCTCCGCCTGTCCGTGACGGCTGACGATACGATGCGCGCGCTCCACGTCCTGGGCGGTGACCATGCCGTCGCGACCGGTCGGGGTCACGGTGACGATATCGACGTTGAGGCGCCGGGCGAGACTGCGCACCGCCGGCGTCGCCTTGACGTGATCGCCGTGGCCGGCCGGCGAGCCGATGATGAAATGGTCCTCCTCGGCGGACTCGGCGCCGCGCTCGATCTCGCCGACGACGGTGCCGCTGTCGGCATCCTCGCCCTCGAACTCGACCAGCGGCTCGCCGGTGTGGATGATGTCGCCCGGATCGCCGAACAGGGAGGCGATCACCCCGGCCTGGGGACAGGGCACCTCGACGATGGCCTTGGCCGTCTCCACCGAAACCAGCGGCTGGTCCACCTCGACCCGGTCGCCCGGGCGCACGTGCCATTCACGAATTTCCGCCTCGGTCAGGCCCTCGCCGAGGTCCGGCAGCTTGAAGTACTTCACCCTTGCACCGCGCCCGTTTCCACCATCCCTGGAAAAATTCTAGACCCCCGGGAGGGGAACTGCGTGACGGAGGTTCGGGAGGACGCCGGATTCAGCCGAAAGCGACGGTCTTTTCCACTGCCGCGATGATGTCATCGACGTCCGGCAGGTAGTAACGCTCGTTGCGGAGATAGGGCATCACCGTGTCGTAGCCGGTCACCCGGGCCACCGGCGCGCGCAGGTTGAGCAGTCCCTTCTCGGCCAGCTGGGCGGCGATCTCGGCGCCGGCGCCGAAACTGCGGGCGGCCTCATGAATGATCACGCAACGCCCGGTTTTCTCCACCGAGGTGAGGATGGTCTCCATGTCCAGCGGCTTGATGGTGGCCACATCGACCACCTCGGCCGAGATGCCCCGTTCACCCAGTTGCTCTGCAGCCTCCAGGGTCTCGCGGATCATCGCACCCCAGGACACCAGGGTGATGTCGCTGCCCTCGCGCAGGGTGAAACACATGTCCAGCGGCAGGGTCGCCTCCTCGATACGCAGCTTCTGCTTCGCGGCCCGGTAGATGCGCTTGGGCTCGAGAAAGATCACCGGGTCCGGATCGCGGATCGCCGCGCGCAGCAGCCCGTAGGCGCGCTGCGGTGACGACGGGATCACCACGCGCAGCCCCGGCACGTGGGCCAGCATGGCCTCGGTGCTCTCGGAATGATGTTCGGGTGCGTGAATGCCACCACCGAAGGGCGCACGAATCACCATCGGGCAGGACAGGCGGCCGCGGGTCCGGTTGCGCATCCGCGAGGCATGGGACACCAGCTGCTCGAAGGTGGCGTAGATGAAGCCCATGAACTGGATCTCGGCCACCGGGCGCAGACCCTGCACCGCCATGCCGATGGTCATGCCCGCAATCAGGGTCTCAGCCAGCGGCGTGTCCATCACCCGCCGTACGCCGTATTTTTCGCGCAGGTTCACGGTCGCACGGAACACGCCGCCGTTGACCGCAACATCCTCGCCGAGGACGACCACGGACTCGTCGTGTTCCATCTCGTGGTCGAGGGCCAGGTTCACGGCCTCGACCAGGGTCGCCTCCAGGGCTTCCGGACCCGCACCGGTATCCTTTTCCACGTCGTATGCCAGGCTCACGGTCCGCCCCCGTCCATGCGCGCCGCACGGGCAATGACCGCTTCACGTTGTTCCTCGAGCGCGTGAGGCAGGTTTGCATAAAGATAATCGAACATCGCCTCGGGTGGTTCCGGCGGCGTTTCCTGGTATTCGCGGACAGCCTTCTCGACCGCCTTCTCGCAGTCGCGATACAACGCCTTTTCCTGCAATTCGTTCCACGCGCCGACACCGTGAAGGTAATCGCGCAGCCGTTGCACCGGCTCCAGCCGCCAGGCCTCGTTGACCTCCTCGGGGGAGCGGTAACGGGTCGCATCGTCTGCCGTGGTGTGGTCCCCGAGCCGGTAGCTGATGGCCTCCACCAGGGTCGCGCCCTTCCCGGCGCGCGCACGTTCCAGGGCGCGGCCGATCACCTCGACCAGCGCGATCACATCGTTGCCGTCGACCTGCTCCCCGGGGAATCCCGCGCCCACCGCCTTCTGGGCCAGGGTCGGCGCACCGCACTGGATGCTGCGCGGCACCGAGATCGCCCACTGGTTGTTGTTGACCACGAACACCAGCGGCAGCTGCCAGGCGCCGGCGACGTTGATGGATTCGAGGAAATCGCCCTTCGAGGTCGCACCGTCGCCACAGGTGCAGACCACCGCGTCGTGGCGACCCTGGATTCGCATCGCCGCCGCCACCCCGGCGGCATGCGCGCACTGGGTGGCGATGGGCACCGCGTTGGGCAGGTCCACGGCGTTGTCGCGATAGCGGCTGCCACGCTCGTCGCCGCCCCAGTACAGGAGGATTTCGGCCATCGACACGCCGCGCCCGAGCTGTGCCGACTGGTCACGGTAATAGGGAACCAGGACGTCTGCCGCGGACATCAGGTGGGCGATGGCGACCCCGATGGCCTCCTGGCCCAGGCACGAGGGATAGGTGCCCATCTGCCCGGTGCGCTGCAGGGCCACCGCCTTGCGGTCGAAAACACGGGTGAGCACCATCGAGCGGTAGAAACCGACCAGCAGCTGGTGATCCGCTGCCCACGCCGGCAGGTCCGCCACTGGGTCCCCGTCCTCGCCGAGATAGCGGGTCATGGGGATGTCGACGCCCGGACCGGTTGTCATGCCACCTCCTCGCCGCGACGGGATGCGCGCGGCTCGTGTCCCCCGGGACCCCGGTCAGGGTCCGTCGGCGCCGCGCCCGCTGGTGGCGGTCGCGAGGCCTGTTCGCCCGGGCCGGCAGAGATGCGCAGTCCGGGATTCCGGTAGCCTATGGATATGGTTTATCACATGGAGATTCGGGCGGGCAAAGAACCAGAAGTTATAAAGTTCCGCCCCCCGAACCGCCGTTTTCAGGGCCCGTAGAGGATCTCCTCGGCCATGCGATTGGCGATCTGGTTGCAGGGTTCGCCCGACTCCCGCGCCCGTTGGAACAGGTTTTCCAGGGTCTCGCCGATGCGCTCGGTCTTGTCCCGGACACCCTCCTCGCCGACCCCGGAATGGTTCAGGGCCACGAAGATCAGTCCACCCGCGTTGATGACGTAATCGGGGGCGTACAGGATCCCCTTCTCGTGCAGGCGCAGGCCGTGGGCATCCTCCATGAGCTGGTTGTTCGCAGACCCCGCGACGATCCTGCAGCGCAACTGCTTGAGGGTCGCATCGTTGATCACCGCGCCGAGACCGCAGGGTGCGAACACGTCACACTCCACCTCGTAGATGTCGTTGGCCGGCACGCATTCCGCGCCAAACTCGGCGCAGGCCCGGCGCGCCTTGTCGGCGTCGATATCGCTCACCGTCAGTCGCGCGCCGGCCTCGTGGAGCCGCCGCGCCAGGGGATAGCCGACGTGACCCACACCCTGCACCGCCACGTGCACACCGTCGAGAGAATCCGCGCCAAGGCGGAACCGCACTGCGGCCTGGATACCGCGGAACACCCCGAGTGCGGTCCACGGCGACGGGTCGGCCTCCTTGGAGGTGCTGGTCACGTATTTCGTACGCCGTGCGGCGACCGCCATGTCCCGCGTGCTGGTGCCACTGTCGACAGCGGTGATATAGCGGCCGTTGAGGGATTCCACGAGGTCGCCGAATGCCGCGAACAGGGCCTCGCGGTCACGAATGGTGTGCGGGCGGCAGATGACCGCCTTGCCGCCACCGTATTGCATGCCGGCAAGCGCCGACTTGTAGCTCATGCCGCGGGACAGGCGCATCACGTCGCGCACCGCGGCCTCGCTGTTCGGATACTCGATGCAGCGGCAGCCGCCGATGGCGGGGCCCAGGCGCGTGTTGTGCAGGGCCACCACCGCGCGCAATCCGGACGCAGGATCGTTGCGGAACACCAGTTCCTCGTGGCGGTCCTCCTCCATCAGTTCGAACATCACGGCAGCCTGCTACAGCGGTCCTTTCAACCAGTATAGGCAGGGGCATTGGCGATCCGGTATCCCCGCGCGATTTACGCCCGGCCGCTCGCGTCGTTGCCGGGAACCGCCACTGCCTCGACGACATAGCGTAGCGGGCCGCCGGGACGCAGCGCGTCGAAGGGGTAACAGGTGACCAGGGTGAGCATGGGGTTGCCGGGATCCAGGGCCAGCCGGTGGTGGCGGATGTCGGCCACCGTCGCGCCAACCACGCGGTATTCCGACCACGCGCCGGAAGCGGACTGCAGACGCAGGCGGTCCCCCGGCGCGAGGTCGCGCAGGAACCGGAAGTGGGTGTCCCGGTGGCCACCGATAATGACCGTGCCCGGCGCACCGGGCACGGCGCTGCCGTCCTGGTGACCCGGACCGAAGGCCAGGGTGCGGCCCGTGCTCCCGGCAAGCACCAGCAGGCGCACGTCGTGGGCTTCCGATTCCAAGCGCGCCACGGGCCAGGTGTCCGCCCACGGCCAGGGTCGCACCGAACCCGCACCGGCCAGGGTCGCGGTCCAGGCGCCTTCCAGAAGCACCTGGGCCAGCCAGGCCTTGGCGTGAATCCAGGCGCCGCTGGCCATGGACAGGCACCCCGCGATGAGCAGCGCGGCCGCAAAGCCGGAAACCGCGCGCCCTGCCGATGCCGTGGCGTTCATGCCGTCAGCGCCCGCGGCACGCCGCCGCGTCGCCGTGCGAGGAGCAGCAGGCAGCCCGCGAGCAACAGCGCGACACCGATCAGCATGCGCTGCCCGGCGGGCGTCGCGCTGCGCGGGAACCCGGCCTGCTGGCTGCCCTTGGGCATGCGGTTGGCCAGCAGGCGCTCCTTGAGCTTCTGGTCCCCGGGACGCACCGGTGTGCGGTCCACGGCGACGAAGCTGGTATAGGGCGTCACCAGGCGGTGCCGGAGGGCGATGGCAAGGGTCTCGTTGCGGACTTCTTCCGGGGTCTGCTGGCGGCGTCGCAGGCGGTCGGCGAGGACCGCGATCTTGCGCCGCGCCCACAGGGTGCCCACGCCATTCTGGTGCGGCACTTTGACGGCGCCGTGGCGGGGTTCCGCACCGCCACCGCGGGAGGCGATCGGCTCGATGCGGCGTCCCTTCCCGGACGTGCGCAGTTCCCGGTGCCACGGCGTCTGCCCCGACTGGCCGGAGATCTCCACCCGGGCCGGCGGACGCTCCAGGCGCGCGGTCAGGATGACGGGCTCGCCGTGGTAAAGGTCGCTGATCCGCTGCGGCCACATCTCGACTTCGCCGGCACCCTCCCAGGTGGCGCGGATGTCGGTGACCAGCGGATGCTGGATCTTGCGGAACAGTTCCTCCATGCGTGTCTTCACCTCGGCCTCCTCGCCGATGTAGACCGGGGTCCCGCGACCAAACTCGACTGCCTTGCGCATGAAGTGGCTGTTCGGCGCCGATCCGATGCCGACCATGAACAGGCGTGATTCGGCGAGGTGGGCGTCGATGATGCGGAACAGGGCATCCTCGTTGCCCACGCTGCCGTCGGTGATGAAAATCACCTGGCGCAGGAAACCCTCGGGTGCGGATCCCGATAATGCCGCCTGCAGGGGGCCTGCCATCTGGGTGCCGCCGTTGGCCTTCAGGCCGCGCACCCAGGAGCGCGCCAGGAGCCGCGAGCGTGCATTGATCTCCACCGGGCTCCGAAACAGCGTGTCGAAGTCCGAATCGAACTCGATGATGTTGAAACGGTCGCCCGGGTTCAGGCGCTCGAGCGCCAGCAACAGGGCCTCGCGCGCCTGGATGATGGAAGTGCCGGCCATGGACCCGGAGGTGTCGATGACGAAGATCACCTCGCGCGGCTGGCGCACCTCGCCACGGGCCTGGGGCGGCATCAGCATCACCAGCGCGTAGGTATGCCCGTCCAGTTGCTCGGTGAATACCGCGGCGCCCGGTGCATCGCCGACCCGCGGGGTCCATTCCAGAAGGAAATCCCGATCCATGGGGACTTTCCCGGAATCCAGTTCAAAAACATGGGTATCGCCCTCCTGACGGGTGCGGATCGGGTGATAGACACTGGCGAAGCTCTGCAGAGGAAAGCCCGTCTCGACCTGCCCGCGGATGCTCGCCATGTGGGTGGTCTCCGGCATGTCGTAAGCCTGCGGCGGGGTGATCCGCGAGGCGTCGGCGACCTCGGTGGTATCCGCCGCCCAACCGTTGCCGCTCACCACGTGGGTGCCCTCGCGCTCCGCCTCCGGCAGTGCCGCACCGGGAATGAAGCGCGGCGTCAGGGTCAGCGGCAAGCGGATGCGGAAGCGGCCTTCCTCGTAGGCGAGGGTCTGCAGGTAACGGATTTCCACCATGATCGTCTCGCCGGGACCGATGTTGGCCACCGAGGTGGTGAACAGGTTGGGGCGCTCCTGCTCGACCAGGCTGGTCCGCTTCCCCTCGGCACGCGCCTTCTCGTAGGTCTTGCGCGCCTGGCTGCGCTCCTGGATCTCGCCGACGATGATGCGTTCGCCGACGCGCATCTCCATGTGATTGACCGCCGAGTCCTCCGGCAGCGGGAAGACGTAGACACCTTCCAGCCAGTCGCCGCCCTCGTTGCGGAAACCCTGGCGCACGGTCACCTGGGCGACCATCCCGGTGACCTGGATCGAGACATCGGTATCGAGGCGCGGCGCCTCGCGGAACAACCCCGCCTGGGGCGTGCGAAACAGGAGACTGCCGGTTTTCGCATCGCCCGGGCGCACCAGGTGGGGCATCTCGCCACCCGGCTCGCTTGCGGCTTCGCCCCCGCTCTCGGCGGCCGCGACTCCGGGAACCAGCCAGATCAGCAGCGCGAAAAGGGACAGCATGCACAGGGCGCGGCCGCGAAAGCCGATGCGGCGCAGGTTGCGCGGTCTTCCCTGGCGGTCGCGGCGACCGGGCGGGCTGTCGGGACGGCGACGACGACGGCGGGTGGGGTGACGGCTGGCGTGGTACTCGGGGCAAGGGTCGGCGGTGTGCATGTGCGTGAACTCCCGTGATTGTGATGACCCGTTTCCGTGTGGGTCACCTACCATTCAAGGGGCCAAAGCTGGCGCACCGCGGGACACAATATGGAATTGGCGTGAACTAAAATGGTAAATTGTGGCGCATGGACGCGGGAGCCAGCGCATGGGTCGCCAGATCGCCATCGTCGAAGATGAACCGGTCATCGGTCAGAACTACCGGGAAATCCTCGAACGCAACGGCTATGCCGTCAGCGTTTATTGCAGCCGGCCCGAGGCCCTCGCGGCGTTCCGCAAGAAGCTGCCGGAACTCGCCATCATCGACGTCGGTCTTGGCGACGAGGTGGAGGGCGGCTTCGAACTGTGCCGTGAACTGCGCGGCATGGCGCGTCACCTCCCCATCATTTTTCTCACCGCGCGGGACAGCGAGTTCGACGCCATCTCCGGACTGCGCCTGGGCGCCGACGACTACCTGACCAAGGACATCAGCCTTGAGCACCTCGTCGCGCGCATCGTTGCCCTGTTCCGGCGACTCGAGGCGATACGCGAGCCTGAGTCGAGCAGCGAGGTACTGCAGCGCGACCACCTGGTGCTCGACACCGCGCGCATGACGGCAACCTGGATGGACCAGTTCGTGCCGCTGACCCTGACCGAGTTCTGGCTGGTGCACGCCCTCGCCCTGCACCCGGGCCACGTGAAGAGCCGCCAGCAGCTGATGGATGCCGCCAACGCGGTGCTGGATGACAACACCATCACCTCCCACGTGAAGCGCATCCGCAAGAAGTTCCTCGAGATCGATCCGGAATTCTCCGCGATCGAAACCAGTTACGGTTTCGGCTACCGCTGGAACCCCGCGAAAAGTTGAGCCTCCGCACTCAGCTCCTGATTGTCAGCCTGCTGACCCTTGCCCTGCCCTGGGCCGGCTGCCAGTACGTGCGGGAAATGGAAGGCGTGCTGCGCAAGGGCCAGGAAGACTCGCTGCTGGCCACGGCACGCGCCATCACCCACGTGCTGGCCAACCAGCCCGAGGCCCTGTACCGCTATCCGGAGCACATGCGCCAGCTCGGCGACACCGAGCTCGACGTGTACGCGCACCAGTTGCAGGACCCGATCACCATCGACGGTTTCGCCGATGATTGGGAACCCTTTCGCCACGACTTCGTCGCGCTGCCGATGCGCGGACTCCGCGACCCGTATCCGTCGCTTCCGGAACAGGAGGGCCGCGTCCGGTACATCGCCGGAGTCGATGCCGAGGACCTCTACCTCTTCGTCTATGTCGAGGACCCCGGCGAGGTGCTCTACCACAACCCGACCCGTGACGGCACGGCAAACGGTGATCACCTGATGCTCCACCTGCGCTCGGAGGGGCGCGACGTCGAACGCTACTGGATCCGTACCGCGGCCCCGGGGGATCTTCACGCGGTTCGCGAGACCGGGCCCCAGCAACGCCGCCGGGTGCGCCAGGAACGGCGCATCCGCGGACACTGGCAACCGCATGCCACGGGTTACCAGGTGGAACTGCGCGTCCCGCTGTCCATGCTCGGTCCGGAGTTCGGCTTCACGATCATGGACATGGAAGCCGACGAGGGCGGGAGCCGGTACCAGGCGGCCTGGTCGGGAACAGTCGTACCCGAGTTCCAGGCGCCGCTTGGCTACCTGATCTATCCGCCGCCGATCCTGTCCCGCCTGCTGGAGCCCTTCCGCCAGCCGGGTCTCAAGGTGCGGGTCACCGACCGCTCCGGGCGCCTGCTGGCCAGCCTCGGACAGTTGTCCCTCTCTGACTGGCTCGGCGCCTTCGACGACACCGCGCCGCGACTGCAACTGCACGACTTCTACCGCGCCATCCTCGACACCGTGCCGCGCAAGCACCTCATCTACCTCGAACAGAACGGGCGCCTGCGGGGCACCTTCATCGAGGCCACGCTGCTCGGCCAGGAGCAGGCCATCTGGCGCCGCCAGGCCGATGCCCGCAAGGCCATCATCGCGGTGGCGCACCCGGTGGCGGGCGCGGAGCGCGTCCTCGGCGCGGTGATCCTGGAGCAGTCGAGCGACGCGGTGCTGACCCTGACCAACCACGCGATCACCCAGCTGTTCAACACCACCTTCCTGGCCATCGGCCTGGCCATCGCCGGCCTGCTCGGCTTCGCCACCATCCTGTCGTTACGCATCCGCCGGCTGCGTGACGCCACCGAGCGCAGCGTGACCTCCGAGGGCGAGATCCACCACGAACTGATCCCCGTGGGCACCGGGGACGAACTCGGCGACCTCTCGCGCAGCTTCGCCTCCCTGCTGCGTCGCCTGGACGATTACAACAATTACCTGCAGACACTGGCCTCCAAGCTTTCCCACGAACTGCGCACACCGCTCGCAGTGGTCAGCTCCTCGCTGGAGAACCTCGAACAGGAAACCCTGTCGGAACAGGCCCGCATCTGTTCCCAGCGGGCCCGCGAGGGCACCGGCCGCCTGCGCGCAATCCTCACCGCGCTCAGCGAGGCGACCCGCGTGGAGCAGAGCATCCAGGCCACCGAGCCGGAACCCTTCGACCTGCGCGAGGTCGCGGAGGGCAGCGTGCACTCCTACCAGGCGGTGTTCCCCGCCCACCGCTTCCGCTTCGTGGCGCCTGACCGGCCCTGCCCGATGACCGGCTCTCCGGACTTGATCGTGCAGATGCTCGACAAGCTGGTCGACAACGCCGCGGACTTCTGTCCCGAGGAGGGCTGGATCGAGATCGCTCTGGAGCGCGAACGCGGCCAGTACCGGCTCAGCGTGGCCAACGAGGGACCCGCGCTGCCGGAGCACATGCAGGAGCAACTCTTCGACCAATTGGTCTCGGTGCGGGAGAAACGCGGCGACAGCCCGCACCTCGGCCTCGGCCTGTACATCGTCAAACTGATTGCCGAGCACCATGGCGGCAGCATCTCGGCCCACAACCTGCCGGATGCGTCCGGCGTCGAGTTCCAGGTCGTGCTTCCGGCCCGCCAGACACGCTAGTTCAGCCTGTGTTCAGGCGGATATGATTACAAGTAATGCAGATACTCGTTAATATGCTGGGTGCCCGGCGGATATGGGTATTGCCGTGCATCCAGGCACATCGGTGAAGGGAGAAGGCTCGACTTGGAACAGGCTGCCAAGACACTGGTTCGCAAAACCTTTGCGGTGGGCCCGTTGCAGTGCAATTGCACCATCATCGGGGACCGGGTGACCGGGGAGGCCATGGTCGTGGACCCGGGCGGCGACCCGGAACGGATCCTCGAGGAGGTTCGCGAGTGCGGTCTCAAAATCGTCGCGATCATCCACACCCATGCGCACCTGGATCATTTCCTGGCCTCCGGGGAGATCAAGAAGGCCACCGGAGCGCCCCTGTACCTGCACCGCGAGGACCGCTTCCTGTGGGACCAGCTGGAGACCCAGTGCCGCATGTTCGGGGTACCGTACACGCCGCAGCCGGATCCCGACCACTGGATGCAGGACGACGAGGAACTGGCATGCTGTGCGGGCGTGAGCATGCACACGCCAGGGCACTCGCCCGGGTCCATGAGCTTCTGGTTCGAGGACCACAAGCTGCTGATCGCGGGTGACACCATGTTCCGCCGCTCCATCGGCCGTACCGACCTGTGGGGCGGTGACCACGCGGCGATCGAGAAGTCGATCCGGGAGCGGATCTACCGTCTCGA
>JBFGWM010000040.1:0-15240 GCA_041588495.1 Pseudomonadales bacterium
CGGTGACCGCCAGCAGGGTGACCCAGCGCCAGTTGCCCGCTGCCGGCCGCCACGCCTGCAGCATGACGCCCAGGGCGGACAGGCCGAGCGAGAGCGCGGCCCATGGCAGCCAGGTGATTTCCTGCGTCGCGCCGGCTGTGGTGGCCGTATTCGCGGTTGCGCCCACAAGGCCGGCGAGGCCGTAGGCGGTCACGGCCGCCAGGACAACGGCACCCAGGCCACCCGCGACGCGCAGCTGGTCGCACGCGAGGAGCATCAGGGCGGCGGCAAGCGCGGTCGCCAGGGCGGCGAAAAACCACTCGTGGGGGCCGATCACCGGGACCTGGTAACTGATGACCGGCAGGTCCACCAGGGTAGTGACGATCACCTTGGCTGCCAGCATCAGCGCGCACAGCGCGCCCAGCACCTGGAACGGGTTCCGGTAGCAGGCGTGGTGCGAGGCGGGTCCGGCTTGATTCATTGCGTCCTGGGGGTCGCTGCAAGGGATTTTCCCGCGTGGCCCTGGCCGGGGCGGGAATCTCCGATGCAGCATATAAAAATATTAATATGGGAAAAAGCCAATTGCTAAAATTAGCATCCACTCACGAGTG
This sequence comes from Pseudomonadales bacterium, assembly GCA_041588495.1. Classification (GTDB taxonomy): domain Bacteria; phylum Pseudomonadota; class Gammaproteobacteria; order Pseudomonadales; family JBFGWM01; genus JBFGWM01. The sequence goes on from JBFGWM010000040.1 coordinate 591, forward strand.
GGTCAAGGTGGCCGGGATGCCGGCCGGCTCATTCCGACTCGAAGGCGCAGAGCGTGTAGACCGGGATGTCTGCCTCCTGCAGGCGTATGGAGCCCTGCAGGTCGGGCAGGTCGATGATGGCGGCCGCCTCGCTGATCTCGGCGCCGAGCTTGCGGAACAGGCTGCTGGTCGCGAGGATCGTGCCTCCCGTGGCGATCAGGTCGTCGAAGACCAGGACGCGGGCCCCGGCGGGGCAGGCGTCCCGGTGGATCTCCAGGGTCGCGTGACCGTATTCCATTTCGTAGGTGTGGCTGTGGGTTTCCGGCGGCAGCTTGCCTTTCTTGCGCACCAGGACCAGCGGGTGGTTGAGGGCGTAGGCCACGATGGAACCGATCAGGAAGCCCCGCGCGTCGATCGCCGCCACGTGGGTGATCTCGGTGTCCACGTACCGCTGAATGAAGCAGTCGGCCACCATGCGCAGGGCCTTGGGATTCTGGAACACCGGCGTGATGTCGCGAAAAGTCACCCCCTTCCGCGGCCAGTCGGGCACCGCGCGCACCAGGGATTTGATGTAGAACTCGTCGAAGACCATGCGTTCCGCCTCCGTCTCGCGGGATCCGCATACCGGTTTTCATTGTAGGAGAAGCGCCGCCGGCTGTCCGGGTTCGCGAACGCTCAGCCGCCCGCCCGGGGGGCCGCCGGCAGGTAATGGGAGTGGTGATGGGCCGGACCGGGATGCGCGCGCTCCTGGCCCGGGTGGCCGAGGGCGCCCCACAGGGTCCACAGCCCGAATCCCGCGACCAGGACGCCGGCCCCGGCGCGGGTGCCGGCGCTGCGGGCGAAGTTCCCCAGACGCTCCGCGAACAGCCCGCTGGCCATCAGTGCCGGGAAGGTGCCGAGACCGAAGCAGAGCATGATGAGCGCGCCGCCGGCCGGGCTCGCCGAGGCGGCGGCCCAGGCCAGCGTGCTGTAGACCAGGCCACAGGGCAGCCAGCCCCACAGCGCGCCGAGGGCCACGGCCTGGTGCCCGTGGCGGACCGGCAGCAGCGGGCGGGCCAGGGGCTGCAGGCGTTGCCACAGGCCCCGTCCCGCGGCCTCAAGGCGCGCGAGTACCTTCCAGGTGCCGGAAATGTATAGTCCCAGGGCGATCAGCAGCAGGGCCGCGGTGATCCGCAGGGGTGTCTCGAGGTGGGCCCAGGCCAGGCCGGCACCCAGCGCTCCCGCGAGGGCGCCGGCGATGACGTAGCTGGAAATCCGGCCGAGGTTGTAACCGGCCAGAAGGGTGAGATCCGGACTCCCGTCGCCGCGGCGTTCCGGCGCCACCGACATGCCCAGGGCGCCGATGATACCCCCGCACATGCCGACGCAGTGGCCGCTGCCCAGCAGCCCGATCAGGAATGCGGCGCCCCAGGCGAGCGGTTCGTGGCCGCTCACGGCTTGCGGGGCTGGTCGGGGCCGGGCCGTGGTGGCCGGCAGTCCTCCGGGATCATGTCCTCGTCCTCGTCGAAGAGGATGCGGTGCGCGGCGCTGTCGAGGTCATCGAACTGGTTGTTGCGAACAGCCCAGAAAAAGGTGATGAAGGCGACGCCCGCCAGCACCAGGGCAATCGGGATCAGGACGTAGAGAATCTCCATTCCCGCAGTCTAACCGGTTCCGGCAACCACCGCCGACGCCGGGTTGCCGGCGGATCCGCTCCCGCCCGGCACGGCTTCGACATCGCGCAGCCGGGACAGGCGCAGGGCATTCAGCGTGACCGCGAGGGAACTGGCGGACATGCCGATGGCCGCCGCCCAGGGCGGAACCAGCCCCGCGGCCGCGGCGGGCAGGGCGAGAAGGTTGTACCCCAGCGCCCAGGCGAGGTTCTGCCCGATCACGGCTTGCGTGCGGCGCGCGTGGCGGATCGCGCGGGGAAGATCGGCAAGGCGGTCGGAGGCCACCACCACGTCCGCACGGGCCCGGGTGAGTTCCGCGCCGCCGCCCATGGCCACCGAGACCAGGGCGCGGTCGAGACCGGGTGCGTCGTTGATGCCGTCGCCCACCATCACCACGTGCTGCCCTGACTGCTGCAGCGCATCGATGAACGCCAGCTTGCGCTCCGGGCCGCAGTCGCCGAGGTGGTCATCGATGCCGGTGCGGGCGGCGAGTGCCGCGACCGCGTCGGTGCGGTCCCCGCTGAGCATGCTCACCCCGAGACCGAGGGCGCGCAGTTCGCGGATGCTTTCCCGGGCGTCGGCGCGCAGCGGTTCCATGAGCCGGAACCATGCCAGCGCCTGTGCCCCGTCGCCAAGCAGGATCCAGGTCCCGTCTCCGGTTGGCGGGGTGGGAGGCGGGCGGTTCCAGGGCCTGGCGACAAACTCCGCGCGGCCGAGGCGCAGGGTGCGTCCGTCGCAGTCGCCGCTCACACCCTGGCCGGCGACCTGGCGCACCTGGCTGGCCGGGCCCGGGGTCGCGGCGTTGACGAAGGCGGCCGCCACCGGGTGCGTCGCGTGGGCCTCGAGACTTGCCGCGAGCCGGAGGCATTCTTCGGTTGAGGTGTCTGCCAGGGCATGGATTTCCTCGATGACGAGCGCGCCCGCGGTGAGGGTTCCGGTCTTGTCGAATACCACGTGGCTGGCCCGCGCCAGGCTCTCCAGGGCCTCGCCGCCGGCGACGATGAAGCCGCGCCCGCGCAGTGCGCCGGTGGCCGCGGTCAGCGCGGCGGGAGTGGCCAGGGACAGCGCGCAGGGACAGGTGATGACCAGCACCGAGAGGGTGATCCAGAAGGCCTCGGCCGGCGCCCGGAAGTGCCAGAACAGCCACACGGCGCAGGCGGTCACCAGCACCGCGGCGACAAACGCGGAGGCCACGCGGTCGGCACTGCGCACGATACGCGGCCGGTCGGCGCGCGCGCCGGCCAGCATGCGCTCGATGGCGGCGGCCCGGGTGCCCCGCCCGGCGGCGGAGATGTGCACCTGCAGCGGGCTTTCGACATTGAGGGTGCCGGCGGTGACGGGGTCACCGGGACCGCGGGCCACCGGCGTGAACTCGCCGGTCAGCAGGGATTCGTCAACATGGCTTCTCCCTTCTTCAACGCGACCGTCGGCGGCGACCACCTGGCCCGGACGCACCAGCAGCAGGTCGCCCGGGGCGAGGGCGTCGGCGGCGACCACGCGGGGTACGCGGTCCACCATCTGCCATGCCGAGACCGGCAGCAGGCGGTCCGCCGGCAGCGCGAAGCGGGCGCTGCGCCGGCGTGCGCGGGCCTCCAGGTAACGCCCGCAGAGCAGGAAGAAGGTGAACATGCACACCGAGTCGAAATACACCTCGCCGGTCCCGGTGAAGGTGGCCCAGGCGCTGGCGATCCAGGCGCCGCCGATGGCGATCGCTACCGGCACGTCCATGCCCAGCGCGCGGTTGCGCAGCATGCGCCAGGCCTCGCTGAAGAACGGTCGCGCGGAGACCAGCACCACCACGCTGGCGATGGCGAGGCTGCTCCAGCGCAGCAGGTCGCGCATGTCGTCGCTGATTCCCTGCAGGGCGCCGGCATACAGGGCGATGGCATACATCATCACCTGCATGGTGCCGACCCCCGCGATGCCGAGTCCGATCAGCATGCGTTTCTCTTCGCTGCGGTCGGCCGCGCGGCGGGCCTCCTGGGACCACGGTTGCGCCGTGTACCCGGTCCTGTGGATGGCCGCCAGGAATTCGCCGAGGGTGCCCTCGCCGTGACGCCAGGTCACCCGCGCCTGGTGATTGTCGAGACTGACCTCGGCGCGCTCCACGCCGGGGCAGGCCTGCAGGGTTTTTTCCAGCAGCCAGGTGCAGGCCGCGCAGTTCATGCCCTCGACGAGCAGGAAGGTCTCGCGGCGTCCGTCCCCGGTGTCGGCGATGTAGCGCGCTTCCAGTTCGGGCTGGTCATAAACCGCGTACTCGGCCGCGCGCTCGGCCGACAGTTCGCGTGCGGTGGGCGGCATCGCCGTGCGGTGGCGGTAGAAATCCGCGAGACCGAGACCATCGATGGCGGCTGCCGCCGCCTGGCACCCGGGGCAGCACATGGGCCGCTGCCGGCCGTCGATCGGGGTGGTCCACGGCGTGTCCGGATCAGTGGGCAGGCCGCAGTGGAAACAGGGAACCGTGTTCGCGTCGCTCATGGCGCGAGGCGGCTCTCCAGCATTGCCACCGAGCGCAGCGGGAACCACGCCGGGTCGAGGACGAGGCGCCACTGCCCGGCGGCGTCGGTGAGTTGCAGGGCGCGGCGTCCGAGTAAATCGGCCTGCAACGCGCCGACGTAGCGTCCCCCACGCAGGTGGCGAAGGACCAGTTCCTGGTCCTGGTTTTCCCGTGTCGGGTGGGTCACCAGCAGGTGCAGTTCCGGCGGGTAGCCGGCGTCGTTGCTGGCCAGATCGACCTGCACGTCACCGGTTTCCGAATCGATGCCCAGGCTCGCGCGCAGCCGCAGTTCAAGGGCGCGCTGGTCGCGGGCCAGGTCCTGGCGCACGGTGCGCCCGTCGCTGCGGTAATAGTCGCGCACCCGGCCGTCGTTGGTCTGCACGGCCGCGGTGACCATCACGCCGCTCCCGATCACCGAGGCCAGCGGAACTGCGATCAGGAACCAGGGCCAGAACTGGCGGTACCAGGGTCGCGTGTCGGTATCGTGAACCGGAGAGTTCATGGTGACTCAGCGGCCCGGAGGCGGTCCCATGAACCGGGATTCCTCGTCGGCGCGAATCCGCGGGTCATCGACGGCTTGCACCTCGAACGTTATCGGGGCGCTGATCATGCGCAGTTCTGCGGGGTCGGCCTCGAGACGCAGGATTCGCGACGCCACCTCGCCGGCGTCGATGCGCACGTTCGGGTCGCTGACGATTTTCAGGCCCGCCACCGTGCCGCTGGTGCTGATCTCGAATTCCCGCGCCGCCTGGCTCATGTTCATGATCTTGAGTTCGTAGGTATTCCTGATCATGCCCGCTTCGGTGGTGCTGAACAAGGCGCCCCGCTCGCGGATGACGTTGATTTCCAGCGGTACCCGCGTGGTCACCGTCCACGCGAAGGCCGCCGCCATGATGGCCAGCATCGCGCCGTAGCCGAGGAGTCGCGGCCGCCCGACACGGGTCTCCTCGCCGTCCATCTCGTTCTCGGTGGTGTAGCGGATCAGCCCGCGCGGATAACCCATGCGGTCCATCACCGAGTCGCAGGCATCGACGCAGGCGCCGCAGTCGATGCACTCGTATTGCAGGCCGTCGCGGATATCGATCCCGACAGGACAGACCTGCACGCACATCTGGCAGTTGATGCAGTCGCCGAGACCCTCCGCCCGGTGGTCGAGATCCTTCCTGCGTGATCCGCGCGGCTCGCCGCGCTTCTCGTCGTAAAGAACGACCAGCGTGTCGCGGTCGAACATCACGCTCTGGAAGCGCGCATAGGGGCACATGTAGATGCACACCTGCTCGCGCATCCAGCCGGCGTTGCCGTACGTGGCCAGGGTGAAGAACGCCAGCCAGAACCAGGCCCAGGGATCGATGTCGAGCCTGAACAGATCCGGCACCAGTTCGCGCACCGGGGTGAAATAGCCGACAAAGGTGATCGCGGTGGCCAGGGAGATGCCGAGCCACAGACCGTGCTTGGCGCCCTTGCGCGCGAGCTTGCCCGCGCTCCAGGGCTGGGCATCGAGCTTGATGCGCTGGTTGCGGGTGCCCTCTGCAACCCGCTCCGACCACATGAACATCTTGGTCCAGACCGACTGGGGGCAGGTATAACCGCACCACACGCGGCCCGCCCACACGGTGGCGAAGAACAGCGCGAACGCGGCAATGATCAGCAGCCAGGCCAGGAGGAAGAAATCCTGCGGCCAGAAGGTGATTCCGAAGATATGGAACTTGCGCCCGGGGAGATCGAAGAGCACGGCCTGGCGTCCGTCCCAGGACAGCCACGGGCAGGCGAAATAGGGAACCAGCAGGATCCACGCGGTGTAGTTGCGCAGCGAGTTGTAACGTCCGCGGATCTCGCGGGTGTAGACGGCGCCCCGGCTCTGGTAGAGATCGACCATCCCGGGTTCGGCCTGGCCGACGTCGCCCGCCTGGTTCTCGGTGACGTCGAATAGCGGGATGTCTTTTTTCATGAATCGCGCGGACGGAAAACGTGGATAGAGTCTAGCCGGATAATGCGCGGCGGGTCGCGTTCCGGGTGCGGGGCCGTGCCGTGCCCGGTGCGGCGGGTCGCCGGTGACGACCCGCCCCGGGTTTATTTCTTGTCCCTGTCCGACAGGCTGTAAACGTAGGCCGAGATCAGGTGAATCTTGCTTTCGCTGAGGATGTGATCCCAGGGCGGCATCTCGCCGGTGCGCCCGTTGCGCAGGGTGAAATACAGATCATCCACCAGCTTGTTGCCCGGTTGCCGGTACAGCCAGATGTTGTCGGTGAGATTCGGTGCGCCGAAGTCCCTGCCGCCCTTCGCGTCCTTGCCGTGGCACAGGGCGCAGCGTTCCTGGTAGATGGTCGCACCGAGCGCGGTCTCCCTGGTGTCGTGCTGGTTGCCGCTGATGCTCAGGATGTAATTCACCACGCCACGGATCTCGGCGTTGTTGAGCACCTTGCCCCAGGCCGGCATCTGGCCGCTGCGGCCCTGGTGCAGGGTGGTCTTGATGGTTTCGAACTCGCCACCGTACAGCCAGTCGTTGTCGGTCAGGTTGGGAAAACCATGGCTGCCGCGCGCGTCGGTCCCGTGGCAAAGGGCGCAGTTGTTGAGGAACAGGCGCCGGCCCATGCCCATGGCGCGCTCGTCCTTGAGCAGGTCCTCGACGCCCATGGAGGCATACTTGGCGAAGATCGGATCGTACTTCTTCGCGGCGATGGCCTGGTCGCGGGCCAGCTCCTTGTGCGAGGTCCAGCCCAGCAGGCCCTTCCAGTTGCCGAGGCCCGGGTACAGCGCCAGGTAGACGAGAGAGAAGGCGATCAGGATGTAGAACATCCACAGCCACCACAGGGGCAGCGGTTTGTTGTATTCCTCGATGCCGTCGAAAACGTGGCCGGTGGTCTCCTCGGGGTCGGAGGTGCCCGGCATGCGCCGGGTCATGTGGAGAATCCACGCGCTGCCCAGGATCACCCCCAGGGTGATCGCGGTGATGTACCAGTGCCAGAAACTTGTCATTTTTGGTTTGTCTCCTTTCCGGACCTCTGGTGGGTTTCTTCATCGTTCTCATCGAACGGCAACTTTGCGGCGTCGTCGAAGCGTTGCTTGCGCGAAGGACTGAACGCCCACCAGCTCACGCCGAAGAAGGCGACGGCGACCAGTACGGTCGCGATGGTCTGCAGCGTTACCGGATCCATGGTCCTAAAGCCCCCGCCGGTCCATGCTCTGGCTCTTGCGGCTGAACGCGTGGCCGAGTTGCTGCAGGTAGGCCACCAGCGCCTCCATTTCGGTTTTGCCGGCCACGTCCGCCTGGGCGCTGTTGATCTGTGCCTGGGTGTAGGGGACGTTGTAGTGGTCGCGGAACAGTTCCAGCTTGCGCTGGATCAGCTTGCCGTCGAGTACGTTGCGCGCCAGCCACGGAAACGCGGGCATGTTCGATTCAGGCACCACGTCACGCGGGTTGATGAGGTGCGCGATGTGCCAGTCGTCGCTGTAGCGACCACCGACCCGTGCCAGGTCGGGGCCGGTGCGCTTGGATCCCCACAGGAAGGGGTGCTCCCAGACGTGCTCGCCGGCGGTGGAATAATGGCCATAGCGTTCCACCTCAGCGCGCAGGGGGCGCACCATCTGCGTGTGGCAGACGTGGCAGCCCTCGCGGATGTAGATGTCGCGGCCTTCCATTTCCAGGGCGCTGAGGGGACGCAGGCCGGGTGCCGGTTTCACGTGGCGCTCGTCGAACAGCAGGGGGACGATTTCCGCGAGACCGCCGAAACTCACCGCGACCAGGGTGAGTACCGCCATCAGCCCGATATTCTTCTCGATCGTTTCGTGTTTCATGGCGTGTCCTCGGTCCCTCAGTGAGCCGGCTGCTGGGCGTGTTCCGTGGCGATCAACGGTTCGGTCGGCCGCGCGCCGCGTATGGTCATGAACACGTTGTAGGCCATGACCAGCATGCCGAGCAGGAACAGACCGCCACCCGCCGTGCGAACCGTGTAACCCGGCTTGCTGGCCTCGAGGGCTTCGATGAACGTGTAGGTCAGCGTCCCGTCAGCGTTCACGCCGCGCCACATCAGGCCCTGGGTGATGCCGTTGACCCACATCGCCGAGATGTAGAACACGACACCGATGGTGGCCAGCCAGAAGTGGGTGTTGATGAGCCCGGTGCTGTACATGCCGTTCTTGCCGAACACCTTGGGGATCATGTGGTAGGTGGCGCCGATGGAAATCATCGCCACCCATCCGAGTGCGCCCGAGTGCACGTGGCCGATGGTCCAGTCGGTATCGTGGGACAGGGCGTTCACGGTCTTGATCGCCATCATCGGGCCCTCGAAGGTGGACATGCCGTAGAACGACAGGGACACCACCAGGAAGCGCAGGACCGGGTCGGTGCGCAGCTTGTCCCACGCGCCGGACAGGGTCATCACGCCGTTGATCATGCCGCCCCACGACGGCGCCAGCAAAATCAGCGACATCACCATGCCGACTGTCTGTGTCCAGTCTGGCAGTGCGCTGTAATGCAGGTGATGGGCGCCGGCCCACATGTAAATCGCGATCAGCGCCCAGAAGTGCACGATGGACAGGCGGTAGGAGTACACCGGCCGTTCCGCCTGCTTGGGCACGAAGTAATACATCATGCCGAGGAAACCGGCAGTCAGGAAGAAACCGACCGCGTTGTGCCCGTACCACCACTGGACCATGGCGTCGACGGTGCCCGCATAGATCGAGTACGACTTCCACCCCGACACCGGGATGGCCATGCTGTTGACGATGTGCAGCAGCGCGACGGTCAGGATGAAGGCGCCGTAGAACCAGTTGCCGACGTAGATATGGCGCGCCTTGCGCCGCGTGATGGTGCCAAAAAAGACCACCGTGTACGCGATCCACGATGCCGCCAGCAGCAGGTCGAGTGGCCATTCCAGTTCCGCGTATTCCTTGCTGCTGGTCAGTCCCAGGGGCAGGGTGATACAGGCGCCGACCATGACCGCCTGGTAGCCCCAGAACGAGAACGTGGCCAGGCCGTCGGAGAACAGGCGCGCCTGGCAGGTGCGTTGTACTGCGTAATACGAGGTCGCGAACAGTGCCGAACCCCCAAAGCCGAAGATCACCAGGTTGGTGTGCAGGGGACGCAGGCGACTGTAGGTCAGCCACGGGGTGTCGAAGTTGAGGGCCGGCCACACCAGTTGCGAGGCGATGAACACGCCGATGCCCATGCCCAGCACGCCCCACACGACGGTCATCACGGCGAACTGACGGACAACCTTGTAGTTGTAGGTGGTCGTGTCGGTAATCGTGGTCGCCCGGGATGGCGGGGCGGCGGAGATCGCTTCGGTGGTTTCAGCCATTGCCTTGTCCGTTCACGTGGAGTGGTTTTGCCCCGCCCGCGGGATGGATACGGGCGGTAAAAATATCACAACCAAATATAGCGGCACTTCCACCGGCCTGCTTGTTCATGCGGCGCGAATTGCGGCTCGTTGCGCGGCGTGCATTGGTTAAACAGCGCGACCCGGCAGTTGTCAGTCCGGTTGCAGGATGGTGATGTTCTCACCGGTCTCCAGCATGGGTTGGATCTGCGCGAGGCACTCGCGGCGCACATCCGATCGGAACCACTGTTCCCAGTCGTTGACGTTGCGCCAGGTGCAGAGGACGACCCGCCGCCCCGGTCGGCGCAGGTCGCGCAGGGATTCTCCGGAAATGAATCCGGGCTGGGCGAGCGCATGGGCCAGGGTGCGCCGCGCGGCTTCCTCGTAGGGCGCTTCCAGTCCCTCGGCAACGATGCGTTCGATGATGACCCGGATCATGGTTCTCGCGTTTTCCAGGCCGGTTCGACGGCCCGGTTGCAGGTTTTTCCGAATGCGTGGATCAGGCCCAGGGAGAGTGCCCGGGAGTGATGGCTCAGGACTTGTTTGATTCCAGCAGTTCCCGCCAGTCGCTGATGACGGCCCAGACCACGATCCATTGTTCCGCAACCGCTCCCTGGGCGCGCCAGTTGCGGCTGAAATGGCGGTCGCTCGCGGTGACCATGGCGTCGTGAATCGCCTGCACTTCGGCAGGTTCCAGGTGGACCTGGAAATAACAGCAGCGGGGGTCGCCCGGGTAGCGGTCCGACTCCTGGTCACACAGGGGAATCTGCTGCAGGATGTTCTGCACTTTCAGGGCAAGCGTGGGCCGCACGTCGCGCAGCAGGCGCGCCGTCAGTTGCAATGCGTCGTAACTGAAGACATCGGTCCGGGACAGGTAATCCCGGTTGACCATCTGATTGACAAGGTACATTTCAGCACCGCGCGCTGTTTCCCGGCGGGGACGATAAGTGTAGCCCAGCCCTGCCGGAAACGCCCACGGAGTGGTAAAATCCGGGCTTCATTTCAGCGGGGCGGCCTGTCGTGTCAGAGCTTCCGGAAACCGAACATTGCCTGGACGCCTGTGGGCTGTACTGCCCCGAACCCGTCATGCTCCTGCACAACAAGGTGCGCGAGCTGCCGGTTGGCGCGGTTCTCGAGGTGCTGGCCACCGATCCGTCGACCACCCGCGACATTCCGCGCTTTTGTTCTTTTCTCGGACACGAACTGATTCGCCGCGAGGAACGCGGCGAACGGTACATCTATTACATTCGCAAGGGCTGAGGCGGGGCCGCCCCGGTACCGAAGGTCGGTCAGTCGCCGGCTGCGCGGGCCTGGCCGAAGCTGAGGACGTTGTCCGCCATGCTCGGGTTTTTCGAGTAGGCGCGAATGAACGTGATGGACAGTGCATTTACGTGGCGCCGAACCTCTTCAGGGCTCTGCTGGCGCATCGGCAGCACCACCGTCTCGATGATGGAGTGCAGGGCGCGCGCCATGTCCTCCACCGGGATTGACGGGTCGAAGTCGCCGCTCTGCACGCCGTCACGGATGAGGCGCTCGAGAATGGCCGTGGACTCGCCCTCGAAATCGGTGATGACCTTGCGTGCCTCGGGGAGATCCGAGGTGCTGGGGTCCAGCCAGTAACCGGCGACACCGGCGTTGATCTGTGAATCGCTCATCAGGTCTTCGACACCCGAGAACAGGCTCGTGACCCGCGTCGACGGGGAGCCGGTGTTCAGTGCTTCCGTATACACGTGCGCGCGAATGATCTGCAACAGCCTGCGCAGGCAGTCGATATAGAGCTGGTCCTTGTTCTCGTAATGCCAGTAAAGCGCGGCCTTGGTCAGGCCTGCGGCCTGCGCCACTTTCTGCATCGAGACACCGTCGTAACCGTAGCGTCCGAACAGGCGGAACGCTGCAGTCTGGATTTCCTTGAGGGTGTCGCCTTGTTCGTTGGCGGGCTTTCTGGCCATGGTCGCGGAGCCTCCCGGGAGATTTCGCGGATTGTACGTCACCCGGAAGATGAGCGAAAGTTCAATCCGTAACGGAATGCGTGGTTCTCCCAATACGCTCAGAATAACACATTTCCGACCATTCGGTAGTTGTATACCGAATGGTCAATAAGCTCGCGGTGCCATGTGCCTGGCAGGGTCGGTCAGCTATCCATGAGGAGTGCGATCGCGGCCAGTGCCTCGGGGTCGCGGGCCTTGATCTTGTTGGCGATCCGGTGCTGGAAGAAGTACCGGAAGCCGTCCTGCTCCTGGGCGGGATACAGGCAGTCGTCTCCCGGCAGGACCGGGGTGCTCTCGACCCGCGTGTCGTCCACCAGCATGCCGCGGATGGCGCCGTCATTGTACAGGCGCCAACTCAGCACCTCGACCAGGGTCAGGGTACGGAAGCCGTTCTGGGTGAACACGGCGTGGGTGCCGAGATTGTCGGGAATTTCCTGGACCACCTCGTCAGGGTCCTCGGATTCGACCTCGTAATATTCGGCCGCACTCTCGAGTTCCACGACCTTGTGCGCCGGGGCCTCCCAGAACACGTCATCGATGCCCGGATCGTAATAACCCTCGAAATGCCCGTTCAGGGGATCGCAGATTTCCGGGCAGGCACAGATGTCCGTCAGCCAGGGCACCATCCCCACCACGCTGCCGTCGGCGCGCAGCCCCCAGCAGAGTATTTTCATGCTGAACAGCTTGTCGGGATTGGAGTCGTTGCTGTAGAGCATCTCCAGGCCGTCCATCTCTGGAGCGAGCCGGATGTAGCGTTGTGCAGCGGATGCCTGCCATGGCTGCCGGGTGAACAGGTCGATGACAGCGGCCTGTCTCGGGGCGGTCGGTTTCATGGGGCACCTCCTGCATGGTCCGGATGGGCGCCGAGCCCGTGGTACCGGTCACGTCCCGGGGGACGACCTTTAAACCTTAGACTCAAGTTCAGTATAGTTAGTTCTGTATGGTGATTTCTCTACATCATCAACTTACTGATAATCAACACAAAAATAATGAATGAATGGTATTTTGCATACGGCAGCAACATGAATCCGGGGCGCATGGAGGCGCGGGGCATGCAGGTCCTCGACGCCTGCCCGGGGCGGCTGCCCGGGTACCGCCTGGTCTTCGACAAGCGTGCCGCGGATCGCGACGGTATTTCCTATGCCAACATCCGCTGGTCTCCCGGCGCGGTGGTCGAGGGGGTCCTGTACCGGCTCGTCGATCATGGCGAGATCGCGCGGATGGATGCTTTCGAGGGCACTCCGCGCCTGTACAGCCGGGAAATCTTCAATATCGTGAGTGCGGGGCGCCCGCAGCCGGCCTGGGTCTACGTGGCCAACCGGGCGATGCTCACGGAGGGCCTGCGTCCCGCGGACTGGTACCTGGAACACCTGCTGCAGGGGCGTTCGTTCCTGTCAGAGGCGTACTATCAATGGCTTTCCGCGGTGGAAACCACGGCCTCCTGAGCTGCGCCCGTGGCGCCGTCGCGGGATGGCATCAGCCCGCACTGCCCGAGTACCCGTTGCCAGGCCCGCGTGTGGCCGCGTATCGACGTTTCGAAGCGTTGCCAGTAACCGTCCGGAGTGGCCGGATCCAGCATCCGCGTTGCGTAGGCGCGGAACCCCTCCGGCGGGGACGCCGCCTGGCTGCGTAGCAGGGCCTCCGCGCTTTCCAACCAGTCGCGACCCTCGCGGTGAATCACGCTGAGATAGGGCTGCACCTCGCCCGCGTAGAACTTCATGAACACGTTTTTCAGGATGCGACCGCGCCGGGTGGGCACGCGCTGGGGACACACGCGCTTCACGTCGGTGTCATCAAGGATTGCGGCCACGTGATCCAGCCAGGTCACCAGCACCTGCATCGACAGGAACAGGCGGCCGCCCGCCGGGTTGAAGTGCACGGCCCGGTAGTGGGCCTCCATGGCGTCGATTCCCGGCGTGGCCTCTCCGGCGAGGCTGGCGCGGGTGAGCTGGTCGAACCAGGCCAGTTCGCCGGCCGAGGCGGAGAGGCCCGTTTCCCGCCCGGGTTCGAGAGGCGCGCCGCTGAGAGAGAACAGGGTCTCGAACTCGCTGCTGGCGAAAATCGCGTTCCACACCACCCGCGGGAGTTCGGCGGCCTTGGTGTTCAGCGCCTCCCTGATCAGTTGCGAGAACCCGGGGTCCGCTTCGGGAGTGTTCGCCATTTGCAGGTCGCATGCGCGCAGGGCGCGCAGCATGCGTACCTCGTAATCCAGCTGGCGCGACGGGGGCATCACCCGGCCCAGGGAGGAATTGCGCTCGCTGACCAGGGCCATCATGTCGCACTCGGCGAGATCGAGAAACTCGAACAGGCCGATGCGCAGGTCGGTGGTGGCCAGGATCCGCTCGCGGCGCGAGGGCAGGGTCGCCGGGGCCGGGCCCGGGACCGGTTCGGCGGGGTCCCGGTCGAGCACGTTGCCGACCCGGTGCGCGTAGTTTTCGAGCATGTCGCGTACCGGTTCCCGCGGCTGGCAGGCCGCGATGCAACTCGCGGCGAGCACCCACAGCAGGAGCCGGGCAAGACGGTTGCCGCAATCGGTGTCCATGCCTTCAGGATGACCCGCGGGCGCGGGTATTACGAGCCGGACAGCGCCACGTCCCGGCCCCGGTGGCTGATCATGCGCAGCCGGGCGCTGAGCAGTATGGCCGCAGTGGTGAGCCCGGCGACGAGGCCGATCCACAGGCCGGCCGGACCCATCGGTGCGCCCCACAGGTCGTCGAGACCGAGGCTGTAACCGAGGGGGAGGCCGATCAGCCAGTAAGCCACGAAAGTGATGTACATCGGTACCTTGGTGTCCCGGTAGCCGCGCAGTGCACAGGCGGCACTGACCTGCAGGGCGTCGGAGAACTGGAACAGGGCAGCAAAGAACAACAGGTTGACGGCGCGCTCGATCACCCGCGGATCGTCGGTGTAGATGGTGGCGATGGACTCGGGAAACAGGAACATCGTGCCGGACAGCGCACAGGCCAGGACCAGGTTGAGGCCGATGCCGGTCAGCCCGGCCTGGCGCGCCGCGACCGGGTCGCCGCGGCCCAGAGCGTGGCCGGTGCGCACGGTGATCGCGAGGCCGATACTGAGGGGCGCCATGAATGCGAGGGACGCAAAATTCAGGGCGATCTGGTGGGCGGCGACGGCCTCCGCACCCAGCGGGCCGATCAGCAGGGCAATGACCGCGAAGATGCTCACCTCGATGAAGATCGCGCAGCCGATGGGCAGTCC